>JANXWR010000178.1 GCA_025351025.1 Burkholderiales bacterium
GCGACATGCTCGGCGCCGGCTTGCAGCAGGCGCGCGGCCTGCTGCCCTGGCCGGAGCTCGGCTCGGCCTGCGACAGGAGCGCACGCGAGCTGCGCCTGGCCGCGGTCGGCCGTCTCGGCGAAGTGCGGGCCAGCCTGAAGCTGCGCTGGGCCGAGCGCAGCGAGGAAGCTGCTTTCACGACGGCGCTGCAGGAGGTCGGCGCGGCCTGCACGGCGGCGCGCGAGGCGCTCGACACAGTGAGCGAGCTCGCCCCCGATTTCGTTCGCCTCGCCGAGCGCGCGGCGCGACTGGCGACGCTGGCCGGCCAGTTCGGCCAGCCGGCCGAAGACGGCAAGATCCGCTGGTTCGATCTGTCGACGCATCAGGCGCGCCTGGTCGAGTCGCCGCTCGACATCCGCGAGGCGATGCAGGAAGAAATGGAGGGCACGACGAAGGCGTGGATCTTCACCTCTGCGACCCTCGGCGACGACGAACGCCTGAGCTGGTTCACCGAGGCGGCCGGGCTCGAGAAGGCGCCGACCTTGCGCGTCGGCAGTCCCTTCGACTACGCCAACCACGCCCGCGTCTTCGTGCCGCGCGTCTTCGCTAAGCCGGGCGATCCGGGCCATGCGCCGGCGGTCGCCGACCTGGCCGCGCGATGTGCGCGTGCCCTCGGCGGTCGCACCTTCGTCCTGACGACGACGCTGCGCTCGCTGCAGGCGGTCGGGGCGCGCCTGCGCGACACCTTTTCCGGCGAGGACAGCGCCATCGAGGTCCTGGTGCAGGGGCAGGGCTCGAAGCGGCAGCTGATGCAGCGCTTTCTCGATGCGCCGCAGGCGGTGCTGGTCGGCTCGCAAAGCTTCTGGGAAGGCATCGACGTGCCGGGCGAGGCCCTGCAGTGCGTCGTCATCGACAAGCTGCCGTTTCCGCCGCCGAGCGACCCGCTCGTCGAGGCGCGCGTGCGCCGCCTCGAAGCCGACGGCCGCAATGCCTTCAACGACTACTTCGTCGCCGAGGCAGCGATCTCGCTGAAGCAGGGCGCCGGGCGCTTGATCCGCAGCGAGACCGACCGCGGCCTGCTAGTGGTTTGCGACCCGCGCATGGCGACGATGGGTTATGGGCGACGATTGTTCGCGGCGCTGCCGGCGATGGCCCGGCTGGAGCGCGAAAGCGAGGCGATGGAATGGCTGGCTGAGCTGGCGGCAGCGCCGCTCGGCGCCCTCCGCTAGGCGGCGCCGCTCACCAGAGCTGCCACCAGCGCGACGTCTTGTTGCCGAGGCCGTTGGCGACGATCGTCGAATTCGGGAAGCTGCTCTTCAGCACCCGGCCGGCGTCGTCGCGAAGCTGCGTCAGGCCGAGCTTGTCGTAGCTCAGCATCATGATGTAGAGGGCTTCTTCGACCGAGGGCGTCTGCTGGAACTCCTGCACCGTCTGCTGCGCCCGGTTGGCGGCGGCGATGTAGGCGCCGCGCCGGTAGTAGTAGCGCGCCACGTGCACCTCGTAGGCGGCGAGCGAGTTGACGATGTAGTTCATGCGCAGACGCGCATCGTCCGCATACGTCGATTGCGGAAACTGCTCGTTGAGCTGACGAAACGACTGGTAGGCGTCGCGCGCGGCCTGCTGGTCGCGCTCGGACAAATCCTGGCTGGCTAGCTGGCCGAGCAGGCCGAGGTTGTCGTTGAAGTTGACGAGACCCTGCAGGTAGAGCGCGTAGTCGAGCGCCGGGCTGGTCGGGTGCAGCTTGATGAAGCGCTCGAGCGTCGACAAGGCCAGCGCCTTCTCGCCGCTCTTCCAGAGCAGGAAGGCGCGCTCGATCTGCGCCTGCTGCGCGAGCACCGTGCCGGCGGCGCGGCCCTCGAGACGCTCGTAGAGCTTGATCGCCTTCTCGTAGCCGCCGGAGGCCGCTTCCTCCTTGGCCTCGGCGTAGATCTTCTCGGGCGACATGCGCGCCGTCTCGTCTTTGGGCGTCGTGTCGCAGGCGGTGAGAAAAATGGCCGCGGCCGACATCGCCGACACTGTCAGCCAGGAACGAATGGACATCGGGAACGTCGTCATGCAGGAATCGCCGGTCGCGCGACTTGCCGTGCCGCCGCGACGAGAGGGTGAACGTGGAAGGCGAATCTTATAGGGTCGGGAAAGTGCCTCCGGAGCCGGGTGCCGCAGCGGCCGGCATCGCGGCGCTTGCCGACGCCGAGGACGACCAGCCCGAGACGCGCGAGGGCATGGTCAGCGAGGCGCTGCACGGGGAGCGACTCGACAAGGCCGTCGTCGCGCTGGCGCCAGAATTTTCTCGCAGCCACCTGCAAGGGCTGATCAAGGAAGGGCAGGTTCGCGTCGACGGCAAGCCGGCGATCGGGGCGTCGCAACGCGTGCGCGCCGGCCAGCACATCGTCGTCACCTTGCTGCCCACCGAGGAGAGCCGTGCCTTCCGTGCGGAGGCGCTGCCGCTCGTCGTGGCTTACGAAGACGACGACCTGCTGGTCGTCGACAAGGCCGCCGGCATGGTCGTGCACCCGGCCGCGGGCAACTGGTCGGGCACCTTGCTCAATGGCCTGCTGCATCGCTACCAGCAGAGCGCGACGCTGCCACGCGCCGGCATCGTGCACCGGCTCGACAAGGACACCTCGGGACTGATGGTCGTCGGCAAGACCCTGGTCGCGGTGACGGCGCTGGTGCGCGCGATCGCGGCGCGCGAGGTTCATCGACGCTATCTGGCGATCGCCCACGGCCGGCCGGCGACGTCGTCGTTCAGCGTCGAGGCGACGATCGGCCGCGACCCGCAGATGCGCTTGCGCATGGCCGTCGTCGTCTCGGGCAAGCCGGCCCGCACCGACGTCGAATGCGTGGCGACCGACGCCACGCACAGCGCCTTGCGCTGCACCCTGCACAGCGGCCGCACGCATCAGATCCGCGTTCATCTCGCGTCGCGTGGCTTGCCGTTGGTCGGCGACCGGCTCTACGGCGGACGACCCGCCCTGGGCATCGAACGACAGGCGCTGCATGCGGCCGAGCTCGCCTTCGCGCATCCGGTATCGCGGCGACCGCTCGCCTTCGTATCGGCCCTGCCGGCCGACCTCGCGCCGCCTTGGCGCGGACTGACCGGAAGCGACGCCTGAGGGTCGGATCGCCGGTTCGCTACAATCGCGGCATTCCCTTTCGACCGGAACGCCGGCGCGGCGCGATTCGCTGCAGCCCCTGCGACCTTCGAGACCCATCGAGACCCGATCGCACCAACGGTGCATCTCGACCTGCGGCAAGCGCGTTGCGCTGCCGAACCCACCGCGTTTCGGACGCGAAGACATGCCGCGAGGTGACGCGGCCGAGGACTTTCACGACGACATGAAGACCCTGGATGCCAAACGCGTCCTCGAGGCAGCGCTCATCTGCTCAGGCCAGCCCATGCCTTTGCGCGAGCTCGGGGCGTTGTTCGCCGACGAGATTGGCGCCGATACCTTGCGCACCCTGCTCGACGAGCTGAGCCGCGACTGCGCCGGCCGGGGCATCGAGCTGGTGTCGCTGGCGAGCGGCTGGCGCTTCCAGAGCCTGCCCGAGATGGCCAGCTACCTGGCCCGCCTCAATCCCGAGCGGCCGCCGCGCTATTCACGCGCCGTGCTGGAAACCCTGGCCATCATCGCCTACCGCCAGCCGGTGACGCGAGGCGACATCGAAGACATCCGCGGCGTCGCCGTCGCGAGCTCGGTCGTCAAGCAACTCGAAGACCGCGGCTGGATCGAGGCGATCGGCTACCGCGAAGCGCCGGGCCGCCCGGCCCTGCTCGCGACGACGCGCCAGTTCCTCGACGACCTCGGCCTGGCCAGCCTCGACCAGCTGCCCGAACAAAGCGGCTCCGGCGACAGCCCCGAGGCCAATGGCGATGCGCTCGCCGCTCTGGCCGCGCAAGCCGTGCTTTCGTTCGCCGAGAGCGCGGCCGATGCCGAGGCCGCCCCAACCCTCCCCGACGATTCTCCCGCCACGCCTTGCGACCCCGCTCTGGAACCTCACCCATGAACCGATCCGCCGACTCCGCGCCGCACGCCGACCTCAAGGGCGAGGCGCTGGCCGCCGCGCCGTCTTCCGCCACGCAAGGCGCTGCCGGCGGCGAAGCGCCGACGGCGATCGCAGGCAACGTCGACGCATCGCGGCCGCATGGCGACGGTGATCGTGGCGAGCGAGGCGAGGGCGATCGTGGCGGTCGGCGGCGTGGCCGTCGCGACCGGCATCGCGGCGATTCGGGCGGCGCCGGCGAAGGCGGCGACGGTCCAGGCCGGCCGCGCGGCGGCGCGCCCATGCTTTCGCTGCCGCCCAATTTCGAAGGCCCGCTTCCGCGTCATCTTCAGCCGGTAATCCCGCCCGAGGCAGGCGAGGTCTTCGCCAAGCTGCTGTCGGGTGAGTTCGACACCGAAGTCGAGGCGACCGAGGCCGTCGAATCCGAAGAAGCCGCCAACAAGCGCGTACTCGCCGCCGAGGCCGACGCACCCAAGCTGCACAAGGTGCTCGCGCAGGCCGGCATCGGCTCGCGCCGCGACATGGAAGAGTTGATCGTCGAGGGCCGCATCACCGTGAACGGCGAGCCGGCGCACACCGGCCAGCGCATCTCCTTCGGCGACCGGATCGAGGTCGACGGCAAGCCGGTTCGGGTGCGCATCGTGCCGCCGCCGGCGCGCATCATCGCGTACCACAAGCCAGCCGGCGAGATCGTCACCAACGACGATCCGCAGCACCGTCCGACCGTGTTCCGCCGCCTGCCGCGCCTGCACCAGGGCAAGTGGCAGTCGGTCGGCCGGCTCGACATCAACACCGAAGGCCTGCTCCTGTTCACGAACTCGGGCGGCCTGGCCAATCAGCTCATGCATCCGCGCTTCGGCGTCGAGCGCGAATATGCGGTACGCGTAATGGGTACGCTCGGCGACGACGAGCGCGCGCAGCTGCTCGAAGGCGTCGAGGTCGACGGCCAGCGCGCCGCCTTCAAGTCGATCGTCAACGGCGGCGGCGAGGGCCTCAACACCTGGTACCGCGTCGTTATCACCGAAGGCCGCAACCGCGAGGTCAGAAAGCTCTTCGAAGCGGTCGGCCTGACGGTGAGCCGCCTGATCCGCATCCGCTACGGCACGGTGGTGCTGCCGCTCGGCCTGAAGCGCGGCGTCTGGGTCGATCTCGACGATGCCGACGTGCGCGCAATCCGTCGCCTGGCCAACCCGCAGCCGCAGGCCGAGAGCCCGCGCAACGACGATCGGGGCGAGGGCAAGCGACGCGACGACCGCGGCAACCGCGGCAACAACAGCAACAACAGCAATCGCCAGGGCAACGACCGTCAGCGCCCCCAGGGCGGCCCACGCCGGCCCGACGAAGCGCGTTTCGACGCACCGGTCGCAGCGCCGGCGGAGCGCGAGCCCCGCGAGAGCGGCGACGACGAGATCGAAGACGACTTCGATCCCAGCCGCATCCCCAATCCCTTGCAGCAGACCTTCGACCATCGCTTCGTGCAGGGCCGGCGCATCGGCCCGAACAGCGGTTTCGGCGCCGGCGGCAGCGCGCCGCGTCCGGTCGGCGGCCCGAAGGGCGATCCGAAGCAACCCGATCCGCTGCAGACCTCGGTCGGCTACATCGGCGCCAACGCCTTTCACGGCAAGAACCGTGGCCGGGGCGGCGGTAACCGTGGTGGCGGCGGTGGCGGCTACGGCGGCGGATCCGGTGGTGGTGGTAGCGGCGGCGGCGGCGGATACGGTGGCGGCGGTGGTGGTGGCGGCCGGCGCGGGCGGTGATCCCGCGCACCTGCCTGCAGGCCGCGCCGGCCCTACAATCGAAGGCTTTGCCCGAGTAGCCGGAGAACATTGAACATGGCCGTCGAACGCACGCTTTCGATCATCAAGCCCGATGCCGTCGCGAAGAACGTCATCGGCGCCATCTATTCGCGCTTCGAGGGCGCGGGGCTCGAGATCATCGCCGCGAAGATGGTGCAGCTTTCGCGTGCCGAAGCCGAGGCCTTCTATGCGGTGCACAAGGCGAGGCCGTTCTTCAACGACCTGGTCTCCTTCATGATCTCCGGCCCGGTGACGATCCAGGTCCTCGAAGGCGAGGACGCGATCGCCAGGAATCGCCAGCTGATGGGCGCCACCGACCCGAAGAAGGCCGACAAGGGAACGATCCGCGCCGACTTCGCGGCGAGCATCGACGCCAATGCCGTGCACGGCTCGGACGCCGCCGAGACGGCCGCGGTCGAGATCGCGTTCTTCTTCGCCGGCATGAACGTCCACGCGCGCTGAGACCGCTGCTCCGAAGAACGCTGGCATGGTCAACCTGCTCCAGTTCGACCGCGCCGGTCTCGCCGACTTCTGCGAGCAGCTCGGCGAGAAGCGCTTTCGCGCGACCCAGCTGTTCCGCTGGATCCACCAGCGCGGCGAGCGCGACCCGGCGGCGATGACCGACCTGGCCAGGTCCTTGCGCGACAAGCTCGCGAACAGTGCCGTGATCAAGGCCTTGCCGGTGGCGAGCGAGCAGGTCGCGGCCGACGGCACGATCAAGTGGCTGTTCGACATCGGCGGCGGCGACGCCGTCGAGACCGTCTTCATTCCCGAGCCGGGCCGCGGCACCCTGTGCATCTCGTCGCAGGCCGGCTGCGCCGTCAACTGCCGCTTCTGCGCCACCGGCCACCAGGGCTTCAGCCGCAACCTCACCACCGCCGAGATCGTCGCCCAGCTCTGGCACGCCGAATTCGAGCTGCGCCGGCGCCTCGGTCTCACACCCGGCGAACGCGTCATCACCAACATCGTCATGATGGGCATGGGCGAGCCGCTGCAGAACTACGCCGCGCTCCTGCCGGCGCTGCGCACCATGCTCGACGACTACGGCTACGGCCTGTCGCGGCGACGCGTCACGGTCTCGACCTCGGGCGTCGTGCCGATGATCGACCGGCTGCGCGAGGACTGTCCGGTCGCGCTCGCCGTCTCGCTGCACGCGCCCGACGACGCTTTGCGCGACGAGCTCGTGCCGCT
>JANXWR010000180.1 GCA_025351025.1 Burkholderiales bacterium
GTCGCCGCCGACCTGGTCGGCCGCGAGCAAAGCATCCGCTCGCGCTCCGGCAAGGACCATCTGCTGCAGGTCTGGGTGCGCCGCGGCGACCTCGACAAGACCGAGCACGCGATGAGCTCGCTGGTCGCCTCGGTGGTCTGGGACGAGGCACGCTTCGGCCTGCCGCTCGATCTCGACCGCTTCATGATCGTCGCCGTCGGCGACTTCAACCTGGGGGCGATGGAGAACAAGGGGCTCAACCTCTTCAACAGCAAATACGTGCTCGCCAGCCAGTCGACCGCGACCGACGCCGACTACGTGGCGATCGAGTCGGTGGTCGGCCACGAGTACTTCCACAACTGGACCGGCAACCGCATCACCTGCCGCGACTGGTTCCAGCTGAGCCTGAAGGAGGGCTTGACGGTTTTTCGCGACCAGGAATTCAGCATGGACATGATGGCCAGCGCCTCGGCGCGCGCCACCAAGCGGATCCAGGACGTGCGGTCGCTGCGCCAGGTGCAGTTCCCCGAAGACGCCGGCCCGATGGCGCACCCGGTGCGGCCCGACAGCTACGTCGAGATCAACAACTTCTACACGCCGACGGTCTACGAGAAAGGCGCCGAGGTCGTGCGCATGATGCAGACGCTGGTCGGCCGCGCCGGCTTTGCGCGCGGCATCACGCTCTACTTCGCGCGCCACGACGGCCAGGCCGTGACCTGCGACGACTTCGCGCAGGCGATCGCCGACGCCAACCCCAAGGGCGAGCTGGCCAAGCGCCTGACGCCGTTCAAGCGCTGGTACGCCCAGCCCGGCACGCCGCGGCTGACGGCGCGCGGCCGCTACGACGCGCCCTCGCGCACCTACACGCTCGGCCTCGAGCAAGCGCCGGCAGCGACCGCCGGACCCGGCGCGCGAGAACCCTTCGTGATCCCGCTCGAGATCGGCCTCGTCGCGCGCGACGGCCGGGCCATGACGCTGCGCCTCGAGGACGAGCCCGCCGCCTCAGCGGCGCCCAGCCGCCTGCTCGTGCTCGACGAGGCACGCGCCTTCTTCACCTTCGTCGACGTCGACGAGGCGCCGGTGCTCTCGCTGCTGCGCGGCTTCTCGGCGCCGGTGCAGCTCGTCGACGGCCTCGCCGACGCCGACCTGATGGTGCTGTTGCGCCATGACGCCGACGCCTTCAACCGCTGGGATGCCGGGCAGCGTCTGGCGATGAGCCGTCTTCTCGCGGCCGCGACCGGCGAGCCGGAGGCACCGCTCGACGCCGACTTCGTCGAGTCGATGCGCGAGCTGTTGCGCCACCCCGACCTCGACCCGGCGTTCAAGGAGCTCGTGCTCATCCTGCCGAGCGAGGCCTACATCGCCGAGCAGCTCGCCACCGTCGATCCGCAACGCATCCACGCGGCACGCGAGTCGATCAAGCAGCAGCTCGCCGTGGCCCTCTATGCCGACTGGCAACAGGCCTTCGAGACGCACCAGGCCTCCGGCGAGTATTCGCCCGACCCGGCGTCCTCGGGACGTCGCGCTTTGGCCAACCTGGCCCTGGCGATGCTGTGCATCGCGGCACGGCAGAGCGGCGACGCGGTCTGGCCCGGGCGCGCCGGGCAGCGCTTCAAGGATGCCTCGAACATGACCGATCGGCAGGGGGCGCTGATGGCCATCGTCGCTTCGGGCTCGGTGCTCGCCGACGCCGCGTTCGAGCGCATGCACGCGATGTTCAGCGGCGACTCGCTCGTCATCGACAAGTGGTTCTCGATGCAGGCCGCGGCCCAGGAACAGCCCGACGGCCGCGTCTTCGAGCGCGTCAAGCGCCTGCTCAAGCATCCCGACTTCTCGATCTCCAACCCGAACCGGGCGCGCAGCGTCATCGGCGCCTTCTGTCTCGGCAACCCGGGCGGCTTTCATCGCAGCGACGGTGCCGGCTACGTCTTCTGGGCCGACCGCGTGCTCGAGCTCGACGCCCTCAACCCGCAGCTCGCGTCGCGCATCGCCCGCGCGCTCGACCGCTGGAGCCAGCTCGCGGAGCCGTACCGCACGGCGGCGCAGTCGGCGCTGGCGCGCGTCGCGGCGCATCCCAAGCTGTCTGCCGACACCGAGGAGATCGTGTCGCGGGCGCTGGCCGGGGCTTGAGATGTCGAGCCCCCACGCTCACTTCATTCACTGCCCCCCGAGGGGGCGGTCAGCGCCCTTGGGGCGGCCCGGCGGTCACTGATGGCGACGCGCAAGGCAGCGAAGAAGAACGCGTTCTATGCGCAGTCGGGCGGCGTCACCGCCGTCATCAACGCCTCGGCCTGCGGCGTCATCGAGACGGCGCGCGCGCACCGCGACCGCATCGGCACGGTCTACGCCGGCCGCAACGGCATCATCGGCGCGCTTACGGAGGAGCTGATCGACACCGGGAAGGAATCGGCGGCGGCGATCCGCGCGCTGCGCTCGACGCCCTCGGGTGCTTTCGGCTCGTGCCGCT
>JANXWR010000242.1 GCA_025351025.1 Burkholderiales bacterium
CGGCGTGCGCGAACACGACGTCCATGCTGTGCTCGGTGAAGAGCACGCCGATCGCTTGCTCGCGGGCAAGCCGCCGCGCCAGCGCCATCAATTCGTTCCTCTCGCGCGGCGCCATGCCGGCGGTCGGCTCGTCCATCAGCAGGAGGCGCGGCTTGTGCGCCAGCGCGATCGCCAGCTCGACGCGCTTGACGTCGCCATACGCCAGCACGCTGGTCGCGCGGTCGGCCTGCGCCACCATGCCGACGCTGTCGAGCAGGGCGATCGCCTCGGCCCGAAATTGAATGCGGGCCGGCTGCCAGAAGCCGAAGACGCGGCCGGCGTTCGAGAGCAGCGCGAGCTGCACGTTCTCGACCACCGTCAGCGAGGCGAAGGTCTCGGCGATCTGGAAGGTTCGGCCCACGCCCTGCCGCCAGATCTGATCTGGGCGCAGGCCGACCAGCTCGGTGCCGCCGAGCTTGACCGAGCCGGCGTCGGGCGCGAGCTGGCCAGAGGCAATGTTGAAGCAGGTCGTCTTGCCGGCGCCATTCGGGCCGATCAGGGCCAGCATTTCGCCGGCCGTGAGCGTGAAGCTCACGTCCTCGACCGCACGCACGCCGCCGAACGACTTCGAGAGGCCGCGCACGGCGAGCAGAGGTTCTCCCTCCCCCGCTTGCGGGAGAGGGACGGGGTGAGGGTGAGCGTGCGCCACCACCCCTCACCCCGGCCCTTTTCCCGCCGTGCGGGGAGAGGGAGTCACGCCATCGTCGCGAATGAAGATGCGCTTCAACCCGCCGGCGACGCCGAGCGGAAACACGAGCACCAGCGCCAGCATGACGATGCCGAGCAGCGCCCGCCAGTAGTCGGTCTGCCGCGCCACCGTGTCCTGCAGCCAGGTGAAGAGCGCGGCGCCAACCCATGGGCCGGAGACGGCCTGGATGCCGCCGAGCAGCACCATGACGAGGCCGTCGACCGACTTGCCGACGCCGAGCGTCTCGGGCGAGATCGTTCCTTTCGCGAAGGCGAAGAGCGAACCGGCCAGGCCGGCGATCGTGCCGGCGACGACGAAAGCCGCCCACTGCAGTCGCGGCACGCGGATGCCGATCGCCGCCGCGCGCAGCGGCGAATCGCGGCTGGCGCGCAAGGCCAGGCCGAAGGGCGCGTGCAGCATGCGCACCAGCAGGCCGCAGCCGGCCACCGTGCAGACGAGTACGAGCAGGTAGTAGGCCGGCTTGGGCGCCAGCCAGGCCGAGGGCCAGATGCCGACCAGGCCGTTGCTGCCGCCGGTCAGGGCGTCCCACTGGAAGACGACCGACCAGACGATCTGTGCGAAGGCGAGCGTCAGCATCGCCAGGTAGACACCCGAAAGGCGCACGCAGAACCAGCCGAACACGAAGGCGCCGATCGCGGCGAGCAGCGGCGCGAGCAGCAACGACGCCTCCATCGGCAGGCCGAGCGCCTTGAAGCACAAGGCCGCGCCGTAGGCGCCGAGCCCGAAGTACGCGGCATGGCCGAACGAATGCATGCCGGCCGAGCCCATCAGGAAGTGCAGGCTGGCGGCGAAGAGCACGGCGATCAGCACGTCGATCATCAGCACGAGCGCGTAAGGCGCCGGCGCGTTCAGCAAGGCGACGAGGGCGAGCGCCGCCAGCGCAATCCAGCCGGCGCGTCGCCACACGACCGGCAGCGGCCTGAGCGGCGGCTCGATCGCACCCTGGCCGCGCACCACCGCCTGCGGCTTGCCGAACAAGCCCCAGGGCCGCCAGACGAGCACGACGGCCATGACCAGGAACTCGGCGACCAGCGTCAGCTTGCTGAGCGGAAACGGCGCGCCGAACACCGAGACATCGCCGGCGGCGATGCAGAAGGCCTTGACCATCGCGATCAGCACCGCCGCGACGAAGGCGCCGACGACCGAGCCCATGCCGCCCACGACGACGACGACGAAGGCCTCGCCGATCAGCGCCAGGTCGAGGTTGAGGTTGGCCGGCTCGTGCGGCATCTGCAACGCGCCGCCAAGCGCCGCGAGAAACGTGCCGAGCGCGAACACCGAAGTGAAGAGCCAGCGCGGGTTGACGCCGAGCGCACCGACCATCTCGCGGTCCTGCGTCGCGGCGCGCACGAGCAGGCCCCAGCGCGTCTTCGTGAGCAGCAGCCAGAGCAGGCCGAGCACGGCAGGCCCGACGAAGATCGAGAACACGTCGTAGCTGGGGAAGAGCTGGCCGGCGACGGCCACGGCGCCTTTCATGCCCGGCGCCTTGGGGCCGAGCAGGTCTTCCGAGCCCCACATCCAGAGGGCGGCATCGCGGATCACGAGCACCAGCGCGAAGGTGGCGAGCAGCTGGTACAGCTCGGGCGCCGCGTAGAGGCGGCGCAGCAGCAGCATCTCGATCAGCGCGCCGAGCGCGGCGACGAGCAGCGCCGCGAGCAGCACCCCGCCCCACCAGCCGAGCGGCCCGATCGCCGCGAAGGTCTGCGCCAGCGAGACCGCCGCGTAGAGGCCGAGCATGTAGAACGAGCCGTGCGCGAAGTTGACGACCCTCGTCACGCCGAAGATCAGGGAGAGCCCGCTGGCGACGAGAAAGAGCGCCGAGGCCGAGGCCAGGCCGGTGAGGATCTGAAGGAGAAGAGCGCTCACGGGCGACTGTCACCCTGAGCGCAGCGAAGGGTCTGGACGATCGCGTGATCCTTCGCTGCGCTCTGGATGACGGGAGCAGGCTTCAGTCGGCCGGTCGGAGCTTTTTCACCTCGTCGTCGCTCGGCAGGTACTTGGCGCCGTCGAGATAGACGTAGTCGGTCATCACGCCCTTCTGCCCTTCGAGCTTGGTCTTGCCGAGGTAGGCGCCCATCGTCGACTGGTGGTCGATGGCGCGGTAGGTCACCTTGCCGAGCGGCGACATGAACTGCAGGCCGCTGAAGGCGGCGATCAGCTTCTCGGTGTCGACCGACTTGGCCTTCTTGATGCCTTCGGCGATCGAGATGATGGTGGAGTAACCGACCACCGAGCCGAGCCGCGGGTACTCGTTGTACTTGCGGAAATAGGCGAGGAAGAACTTCTTGTGCTCGTCGGTCTGGATGCCGTAGTACGGATAGCCAGTGACGATCCAGCCGACGGGCGCTTCCTCGCGCAGCGGCTCGATGTACTCGGGCTCGCCGGTCAGGAGGCTCACGACCTCGCGGCCCTTGAACAGCTCGCGGGTGCTGCCTTCGCGGACGAACTTCGAGAGGTCGGCGCCGAACAGGACGTTGAAGATCGCGTCGGGCTTGGCATCGGCGAGCGCCTGCACCACCGCGCCGGCCTCGATGCGGCCGAGGGGAGTCGCCTGGTCGGGCAGGAACTCGACGTCGGGCTGGAGCTTCTTCAGCATCGCTTTGAAGGTCGCCGCCGCCGACTGGCCGTACTCGTAGTTCGGGTAGACGACGACCCACTTCTTCTTCTTCAGCCTGGCCGCCTCGGGCACCAGCATCGCCGACTGCATGTAGGTGTTGGGGCGGAGCCGAAAGGTGTAGCGGTTGCCGTTCTGCCAGGTGATCTTGTCGGTGAGCGGCTCGGCGGCGAGGAAGAACACCTTCTTCTGCTTGGCGAAGTCGGTCACCGCGAGGCCGGTGTTCGAGAGGAACGTGCCGGCGATCAACGCCACGCCCTCGCGCGAAACCAGTTCCTCGGCGACGCGCACGGCATCGCCCGGGCTGCCGTTGTCGTCGCGCGAGATCACCTGGATCTTCTTGCCGAGCACACCACCTGCGGCGTTCACTTCTTCGACCGCCAGCTCCCAGCCCTTCTTGTAGGGATCGAGGAAGGCGGGCTGCGCCTTGTAGCTGTTGATCTCGCCGATCTTGATCGTGTCCTGGGCGGCGGCCGGCAGCGCGGCGGCGAGCCCGGCGACAGACGCAGCAAGGACGATGCGGTTCAGCATGGAAGCTCCTGAGGCGGGAAAGGAAGCGAAAGGCCGGCGGTGGCAAGATAGCGAATTGCACGAGGACGACGACGATGACGCATCCCACTTTGCCCGAATTCGAGGCCACGGCGCGGCATGAAGGCTACGACGAGGTCGCCGAGCGCAGCTGGCCGGCGAACGCCGTGGTCGAGACGCACGAGCACGCGTTCGCGGTGAAGGCGCTCGTCGTCGCCGGCGAGATGTGGCTCACCGCGGACGGCACCACCCGCCACCTGCGGCCCGGCGACCGCTTCGAGCTGGCCCGCGCGGCGCCGCATGCCGAGCGCTATGGCGCAGAGGGCGCCACCTACTGGGCGGCGCGCCGGCACGCGGGCTGAGCGACGGGGCATCGTGGCGTCAGGCCGGTTCAGACTGCGATGTCGCTCGACTGGATGCGCTTGACGCCGGCCTTGGTCATGTTGTCCCAGGCTGCCTTGAGCGAGCCGTTGAGGTCGATGCCGCGCGACGCGTCTTCGATGACGTAGGCCTTGAAGCCGGCCTTTCTTGCATCGAGCGCGGTCCAGGCGACGCAGAAATCGGTCGCCAGGCCGCAGACGTAGACGGTGTCGACGCCGTGCGCCTTGAGGTAGGCGGCCAGGCCTGTCGAGGTCTTGCCGTCGGCCTCCATGAAGGCCGAGTAGCTGTCGGTGGACTGGTGATAGCCCTTGCGAATGATGAGTTGGGCCTTCGGCAGCGCCAGGTCCTTGAGCAGCGCCGCGTCGGCTGATCCCTGCACACAGTGGTCGGGCCAGAGCACCTGGGTGCCGTAGGCGAGCTTGGTCGTCTCGAAGGGCTTCTTGCCGGCGTGGGCCGAGGCGAACGAGACATGGCCCGGCGTGTGCCAGTCCTGGGTGACGACGACGTTCTCGAACGCCGCCGAGAGCTTGTTGATGACCGGCACGACCTGCTCGCCGTCCTTCACCGGCAAGGTGCCGCCGATGACGAAGCAGTTCTGCAC
>JANXWR010000244.1 GCA_025351025.1 Burkholderiales bacterium
CATCCCGCCTACTACCAGGACCTGGCGGCGCGCCTCGCCGCCGACATTCCCGGCGCTTTCTTCGCCGACCAGTTCAACAACCCGGCCAACCCGCTCGCCCACGAGCGCACGACCGGCCCCGAGATCTGGGCGCAGACCGGGCACGACCTCGACGCGATCGTCGTCGGCGTCGGCTCGGGCGGCACGCTCGCCGGCTTGACGACCTACTTTCGCGCGGTGCAGCCCGCGCTCGCTTTCGTTCTCGCCGATCCGGCCGGCTCGATCGTCGCCGAGTACACGCGGAGCGGCGTCGTCGGCACGGCCGGCTCGTGGGCGGTCGAAGGCATCGGCGAGGACTTCATTCCGACGGTGGCCGATCTGTCCGGCGTGCGCGAGGCCTATTCGATCAGCGACAGCGAAAGCTTCGGGATGGCGCGCGAGCTGCTGCGCGCCGAGGGCATCCTCGGCGGCTCGTCGACGGGCACGTTGCTCGCCGCGGCGCTGCGCTACTGCCGCTCGCGCACGCGGCCCGAGCGCGTCGTCAGCTTCGTCTGCGACACCGGCACGCGCTACCTCTCGAAGGTCTACAACGACCAGTGGATGATCGACCAGGGCCTGCTCCTGCGGCGCCGCTTCGGCGACCTGCGCGACCTGGTGTCGCGGCGCGCCGAAGACGGCGGCGTCATCAGCGTCGCCCCCGACGACACGCTGCTCACCGCCTACCACCGGATGCGCCTGGCCGACGTGTCGCAGTTGCCGGTGCTCGACGGCGAAAAGCTGGTCGGCCTGATCGACGAGTCCGATGTGCTGATCAGCGTGCACGGCGACGCCGCGGGTTTCAGCGCGCACGTCGGCAGCGCCATGACCGACGCGCCGGAGACGCTTGCGCCCGGCGCCAGCCTGGCCGAGGTCGAGGCGGTGCTGGATCGTGGCCTGATCGCCATCGTCGCCGACGCGTCGGGCTTTCACGGCTTGATCACGCGCGTCGACCTACTGAACCATTTGCGGAGAAGCGTGTCGTGAGCGAAACCGGATCGATGAAGGAACAACACGACGGCGACCATGCCTTCGCCACCCGCGCCATTCACGCCGGCCAGTCGCCCGACCCGACGACGGGTGCGATCATGCCGCCCATCTACGCCACCTCGACCTTCGTGCAGCAGAGCCCGGGCGTGCACAAGGGCTACGACTACGGCCGCTCGCACAACCCAACGCGCTTCGCGCTCGAGCGCTGCGTCGCCGATCTCGAAGGCGGCGCGCAGGCCTTTGCGTTCGCGTCGGGGCTGGCCGCCATCGCGACCGTGCTCGAGCTGCTCGACGCCGGCTCGCACATCGTCTCGGGCGACGATGTCTACGGCGGCACCTTCCGCCTGTTCGAGCGCGTGCGAAAGACCAGCGCCGGCCACCGCTTCAGCTTCGTCGACCTCACCAACCCGTCGCGCTTCGCCGCGGCGCTTACGCCGGAGACCAAGCTGGTCTGGGTCGAGACGCCGACCAACCCCTTGCTGCGCCTGGCGGACCTGCGCGCCATCGCCGCGATCTGCCGCGAGCGCGGCATCCTCTGCGCCGCCGACAACACCTTCGCGAGCCCCTGGGTGCAGCGCCCGCTCGAGCTCGGCTTCGACATCGTCGTGCACTCGACGACCAAATACCTGAACGGCCACTCCGACGTCATCGGCGGCATCGCCGTGGTCGGCCGCGACGATCGCCTGGCGCCGCTGCGCGAGCGGCTCGGCTTCCTGCAGAACGCGGTCGGCGCGATCGCCGGGCCGTTCGACAGCTTTCTCGTGCTGCGCGGTGTCAAGACGCTGGCCTTGCGCATGGAGCGCCACTGCGCCAGCGCGCTCGAGCTGGCACGCTGGCTCGAGCAGCAGCCGCGCGTCGCCCGCGTGCACTATCCCGGACTCGCCTCGCATCCGCAGCACCAGCTCGCGACGCGGCAGATGCACGGCTTCGGCGGCATGATTTCGCTCGACCTCGCCACCGACCTTGCCGGCGCCCGGCGCTTTCTCGAATCGGTGCGGATCTTCGCCCTCGCCGAAAGCCTGGGCGGCGTCGAGAGCCTGATCGAGCACCCGGCGATCATGACCCACGCCACCATCCCGGCCGAGACGCGCGCCCAGCTCGGCATCGGTGATGCACTGGTGCGCCTCTCGGTCGGCATCGAGGACGTGGATGACCTGCGCGCCGACCTGGCGCAGGCGCTGGGCCGGATCTAGCGGCGAGCTGGCACGCGCTCAGTCGCACGGCGACCGGTCGTGCGCGCAGCCGCGGCGGTCGGCCCTGCGGGCCGACTTCCTTGCGCTGCTCGCGCTTGGGGCGTGCCGCAGACTCACTTCGTTCGCTGCGCTCGCTGCGTTCAAACAGGCCGCGGCAAGTCAGATGGACGAAGCGCGCTACGCGCGCCGCCGCGAGCGCTGCGCTGCTCAGCGCCGCCGATGCGCGCCCGCCCGGCCACCCTGCGCCTGAGCAGGTCTGTCTGCCTTGGCCGTAGTCTGACTCGCTGCAGCGCGAAGACCGAACGCCATCACATGAACCAGGGTCTCGCGCCGCGCTTCCGCGATCAACGCTTTCGCCTTCGGCCGCCCAGACTCCTAGCGGCGAATCGTCGCCGCGCTCTGTCCGTAGAGCAGGCGTCGCTGTTCGTCGGTCATCGGCGCATCGGGCCTGGGTGGATTGATCTGCTGTACCAGCGCGTAGGCGCGCTCCGTCGCGGGCCGCGCTTTGATCGCTTCCTGCCAGCGCTTCAGGTTCGGGAAGTCGTCGATGTTCTGCTTCAGCCGCACGTAGTTGACGGTCCAGGGATAGCTGGCGATGTCGGCGATCGAGTACTCGCCACGTCCGGCGCCGGCGACGAAGTCGCGTTCGGCGAGGCGATTGTCGAGCACGGCGAAGAGACGCGCCGTCTCGCGCTCGTAGCGGTCGATGGCGTACGGAATCTTCTCCAGCGCGGCGTGGTTGAAGTGGCCGTTCTGGCCGCCCATCGGGCCGAGCCCGGCCATCTGCCAGAACAGCCATTCGAGCGTTTCGGTGCGGCCGCGCAGGTCCTGAGCAATGAGGGCGCGCGTCTTGTCGGCGAGGTAAAGCAGGATCGCGCCCGACTCGAACACGCCAAGCGCCGCGCCGCCGTCGGCCGGCGCATGGTCGACGATGGCCGGGATGCGGTTGTTCGGCGCGATCTTCAGGAACTCGGGCTGGAACTGGTCGCCCTTGCCGATGTTGACCGGCAGCACGCGATACGGCAGGCCCGTCTCTTCGAGAAAGATCGTGATCTTGTGGCCGTTCGGCGTGGTCCAGTAGTGCAGGTCGATCATGGCGGGCGCTCAGAGGGAGGAGCGCGCAGCATAGGAGCGATCTACGATCGGCGCTGACCATGGACCACTTGCCCCAGATCGACCTGCGCGCCACGCCCGACGAAATCGCGCGCGACATCGGCGAAGCCTGCCGCGCGCACGGCTTCTTCTACGTCGTCGGCCATGGCATCGACGAGTCGCTTGGCCTGCGCCTCGAAGCCTTGAGCCATCGCTTCTTCGCATTGCCCGAAGCGACCAAGGCACGCTGGGCCATGCCGCTCGGCGGCCGCGCCTGGCGCGGCTGGTTTCCGCTCGGCGGCGAGCTGACCTCGGGCCGCCGCGACTGGAAGGAGGGCCTGTATCTCGGCAACGAGCTCGACGAGTCGCATCCGCGCGTCGCCGCCGGCATGCCGCTGCACGGCAGGAATCTGATTCCCGGCGACGACCTGCTGCCCGGTTTCCGGCCGACCATCCTCGACTGGATGGCCGCGGTGACCGCGCTCGGTCATCGCGTCTTGGCCGGTGTCGCACGATCGCTCGACCTGCCGGCCGACTACTTCGCGGAGCGCTACACCGCCGATCCGCTGATCCTGTTTCGCATCTTCCTGTACCCGAGCCGGCCGGCGCCGAGCGGCCTCGACGTGCGTGACGGTGTCGGCGAGCACACTGACTACGGCCTGTTGACGCTGCTGCGGCAAGACAGCGTCGGTGGCCTGCGGGTGCGCACGAGCGAGGGCTGGATCGAGGCGCCGCCGGTGCCCGAATCGTTCGTCTGCAACATCGGCGACATGCTCGATCGCATGACCGGCGGTCTCTACAAGAGCACGCCGCACCGGGTTCGCCTCAATACCAGCGGTCGCGATCGCCTCTCGTTTCCGCTTTTCTTCGACCCCGACGTCGATTCACGCATCGAGCCGATCCGCAGCGCCGCCACCGACGATCACGCGACGCGCTGGGACGGCGCCAGCGTGCACGACTTCGAAGGCAGCTACGGCGACTACCTGCTCGGCAAGATCGGTAAGGTCTTTCCCGATCTCAAGCGGACGGTGCTTTAGCGCGCTCGGGCTCGACAGCGTCGACGCCGCGGCTATGCTGCCCGGCAATGCGCGACCGCCTCTTCATCACCTGCGAGCACGCCGGCAACGTCGTGCCGAAACAGTACCGGCATCTCTTCGCCGGCCACGAGCATCTGCTGCCGACGCATCGCGGCTGGGACCCGGGCGCGCTGCTGCTGGCGCGCGAGATGGCCAAGCGCTTCTCGGCGCCGCTTTATTTCGAGGAGACGACGCGGCTGCTCGTCGACCTGAACCGCTCCGTCGGCACGCCGTCGCTGCATTCGGAGCCGACGCATCACCTGAGCCTCTCGGAGCGTCGCGCCATCCTCGACGTGTACTACCACCCGCACCGGCGAAAAGTCGATGCGACCGTGGCCGAGTTGATGGCGAGCGGCGGCCGCATCGTCCACATCGCTTCGCACAGCTTCACGGCGGAGCTGCACGGTCATGTGCGCACCGCCGACATCGGCCTGCTCTACGACCCGGGGCGGCCCGGCGAGGTAGCGTTCTGCAATGCCTGGCTGGCGGCACTGAGGGCGGCCGATCCGGCATTGCGCCTGCGCCGCAACTATCCCTACATCGGCAAGAGCGACGGCGTCACGCAGGCGCTCAGGCGCCAGCATTCGCCCGATCGCTACGTCGGCGTCGAGCTCGAGGTGAACCAGCGTTACGTCGAGGCCGGCGGGCCGGCCTGGCCAAAGCTGCGCCGGACGCTGGTCGCGACGCTAGCCACCGCCCTCGGGCTTTAGCTGCGCGGCGGCACCGGGCCCGACGGCGGGTAGCCTGGTGCCGGCTGCGGCGCGGGATAGACCGCCGGGGCAGGATAGGCCTGCGGTGCGCGCGAGACGCGGGTTCGGCCTGCGGTGGTGACGAGCACGACCGGCTCACCGACCGCCCAGCCTTCGTTGCCGTTGGCCTGGACGACGGCACGACGTTCGCCGTTTCTGAGCTGGACCAGGATCTCGACCGCGTCCTGGCGCGTCGCGTTGCGCTCGACCGCGTTGCCGACGACACCGCCGACGACGGCGCCGATCACGGCGCCGACGATCGAGTCGCGATGGCCGCCGATGGTCGAGCCGGCGACGCCGCCGGCGACGGCACCGGCCGTGCTGCCGATGCCGCTCTGGCTGCCATCGATGGTGACCGGCCGTACCGAGAGCACGGTCGCGTCGTAGACCTGCGACATGCGCTGCGCTTCGTACGGACGAATGACGTCGGGGCTGGCGGTGGCACAGGCGGCGAGGGCGACGGCAGCGAGGGCCGACAGGACGTGTTTCATTGATCTCTCCCGGGGATGCATCCGCAACGAAGCTGGAGGCAGCTCAGTTGACCACAAGCCCCGCGCGGTTGTTGCGGCCCGTAGCAAAGGCCACGCAAAGAACTGTGAATCCGGAAATCGTTGTCACCCTGAGCGCAGCGATGGGTCTCGGCACGGCGACGAGACCCTTCGCTTTGCTCAGGATGACACGGCTGGCGGCCCGTGACAGGCGCTCAGCCGTGAAGGCGGCTGTTGCGCGGCACGCTGGCGAGCAGGAACTCCATCTGGTCGGCGAGGATGCGACGACCGCGCAGGATCATGTCTTCGTGCAGGCTCGGCACGTAGGGCATGTAGTGCAAGGACATGCGCGCCTCTTCGGGCAGGCGGTTGCCCTTGTGGCCGTTGCAGGCACGGCAGGCGGTGATGCAATTCATCCAGGTGTCGCCGCCGCCGCGCGAGGTCGGCACGATGTGCTCGCGCGTCAGGTCGTCGAGGTGGAACTGGCCGACGCAGTAGGCGCAGACCTGCCGATCACGGGCGAACAGCTTCGGGTTGCTCAGAGCCGGCGTGCGCCGCCAGGCGCGGCTCGGCACAGCGCCGCGGACGGCGATGATCGGATGCACCTCGATCCGCGACTGCAGTCCGGTGCGCCGCTGCACGCCGCCGCGCAGGACGTGAAACGTGTCGCCGAGTGTCCACGCCACGCCATCGCTGGCGTAGAGCACGGCCGCTTCCTTGGCCGAGATCCAGGCCTGCGGGCGGCCGGACATGTCGAGCTGCAGGACTTCCATAACCCGCGAAGCGTAATGCATGAACCGTGCTCGGCTCAAGACCGGCGCCGCCCGGCGGCCGATTGCGATGCGTCGGCGCTACGCCGAACGGCCAGGATAGCGTCAGCAGGCCCTGGGATATAGGCCGCGTTGCTGCGCCATCAGGCGCGTCAGACCGAGCAAGGCGTCGATGTTCGGGGTCTCGACGCCGACGCGTTTGCCGATCTCGTGAACGGCAGTAACGAGCGCATCGAGTTCGATCGGCCGCCCGGCGAGCGCGTCCTGCAGCATCGATGTCTTGAAGCTGCCGAGCTTGCGCGCCAGGCCCATGCGCTCTTCGCCCGACTGCGCGATCGGGCAGCCGATCCGCTCGCCGATCGCCGCCGCCTCGGCCATGGTGCGCACCATGAAGGCGTTGACCAGCGGGTCGTCGAGGATGGCGCTGCTCTCGGCACCGGTCAGGGCCGAGACCGGGTTCAGCGTCATGTTGCCCCAGAGCTTGTACCAAAGCTCGCGGCGCAGATCGGCGCTTGCCTCGGGCTGGAAGGCGGCGCTGGCGAGCGCGGCGCACACCGCATCGACGCGCGCCGACGCGCCGCCCGCCGGCTCGCCGACGCGGTGCACGATCCGGCCGGGCTCCGGG
This sequence comes from Burkholderiales bacterium, assembly GCA_025351025.1. Taxonomy (GTDB): domain Bacteria; phylum Pseudomonadota; class Gammaproteobacteria; order Burkholderiales; family Burkholderiaceae_C; genus Schlegelella_A. The sequence goes on from JANXWR010000244.1 coordinate 6,999, forward strand.
CTCGAGCAGGCGAGGTGGACGACGCAGCCGAGGGTGCGCGCCAGCGGCAGCGCCGCGAGCAGCCGGCCACCGGGATCGACGCTGGCGAGCGGCGGCTCGTCCGGCCGGGTCGCCGGCATGAACCACCAGGGCACGCCGTTCATCGCCGGCAGGACGATCGTCGAATCGTCGAGCAGCGGCGCCAGTTGCGGCGCGACCGCGGCCAGCGCCGGCGCCTTGAGCGCGATCACGACCAGCGCCTGCGTGCCCAGTGTCGACGCGTCGTCGCTGACGGCGAAGCGAGCCGCGGTGCGCCGCCCGGCTGATTCAACGATGAGGCCGCGCTCGCGAACGCGCGCCAGCGTCTCGCCGCGCGCCAGCGCCGAGACCTCGTGGCCGGCCTCCGCCATGCGTGCGGCGATGAGGCCGCCGACGGCGCCCAGGCCGATGATCGCGACCTTCATCGGCGCCGCTTCGTGACGAAAAGTCTAGAAAGCAAGAACAAATCTCCTCGATGCCGTGACAGGCGAGCGCCTTTTTCTGCAAAATAGCACGACCGTTCGTTTTTTGACGACCACTCTTTCGGATCGCGCTCACCGTGAATTCTCTCGTCTCCGACACCGACGATGCGCCGCAGGCCGACGCCGGCACCGCGCCCAAGGCTCTGATGAAGGGCCGGCAGACGCGCGCCGCGATCGTCGAGGCGGCGCTCGCGCTGGCCTCGCAGATCGGCTTGGAGGGCCTGTCGATCGGCGCGCTCGCCGAGGTGACGGGGATGAGCAAGTCGGGCGTCTTCGCCCACTTCGGCTCGCGCGAGGAGCTGCAGATTTCGGTCGTTCGCGAGTACCACGCGAAGTTCGAGGACGAGGTGTTTCGCCCGTCGCTGAAGGCGCCGCGCGGGCTGCCGCGCCTGCACACGCTGTTCGACCGCTGGCTGAAGCGCGTCTCGGTGGAGATCGATTCGGGCTGCATCTACATCAGCGGTGCGGTCGAGTTCGACGACCGGCCCGGTCCGGTGCGCGACGCGCTGGTCGACATGGTCAACACTTGGCAGCGCGCGCTCGAGCGGGCGATCGGCGCGGCTGCCGCCGAAGGGCATCTGCGCGCCGACACCGACGCGCGCCAGCTGCTGTTCGAGATCCACGGCCTCATTCTCGCCCTGCACCACGACGCCCGTTTCCTGCGCCATGCCGGCGCCGAGGAGCGGGCCCGCGCCGGCTTCGAGCGCGTGCTCGCGCATTGGGCCGCGCCGCGCCGCGCCAACTGACTTTTCCAGGAGCTCTCATGCCTTCCTATACGCCGCCATTGCGCGACATGCAGTTCGTGTTGCACGAGGTGCTCGGTGTCGTCGACCAGCTCAAGGCGCTGCCGCGCCACGCCGACATCGACGCCGACACGATCAACGCCGTACTCGAAGCAGGCGGCAAGTTCGCGAGCGAGGTGTTGGCGCCGCTCAACGCCATCGGCGACGAGGAAGGCTGCACGCTCGACAAGGCGACGCACGAGGTGAAGGCCCCGACCGGCTTCAAGGCGGCCTACGCCAAATACGTCGAAGGCGGCTGGCCGGCGCTCAGCTGCGCGCCGCAGTACGGCGGCCAGGGCCTGCCGCACATCGTCAACCAGTGCTTCTACGAGATGCTCAACTCGTCGAACCAGGCCTGGGCGATGTACCCCGGCCTCTCGCACGGCGCCTACGAGTGCCTGCACACGCACGGCACCGACGAGCAGAAGAAGCTCTACCTCGGCAAGCTGACGAGCGGCCACTGGACCGGCACGATGTGCCTGACCGAGCCGCAGTGCGGCACCGACCTCGGGCTGCTGCGCACCAAGGCCATTCCCTTTGAAAGAGAAGGGCAGGCCGACGGCACCTACAAGCTCACCGGCAACAAGATCTTC
>JANXWR010000048.1 GCA_025351025.1 Burkholderiales bacterium
ACGCGGCCGGCCGCGTCGGCGCCGGCGCCCGCGCCGCAGGTCGTCGCTGCCGCGCCTCCGCCTGCACCTGCCCCGGCGCCCGCGGTGGCGCCCGCACCCGCGCCGGCACCCATCGCCGTCCCGGCATCGGCGCCCGCGCCGGCCGCGCCTGCCTCGGTATCGGCCGTCATCGGCGCGGCGCCAGTCGTGCCGGCTGCGTCCAGTGCCGGCAGCGGACCGATCGTCGCCAAGCCGCTCCCGAGCGCCGTCGTTGCATCGCGTCCGGCGTCGAGGCCGGGCGCCAAGCCGGCACCCGTCGCCGAGACCGGCATCGTCGATACGCTGCTCGGCAACCCGCTCTATGCCGTGGGCGGCCTGATCGCGCTGCTGCTCGCCGCGTTCGGCATCTATCGCTTCACGCAGCGCTCGAAGAAGGACAGCGGCGAGACCTCCTTCCTCGAGAGCCGCCTGCAGCCCGACTCGTTCTTCGGCGCCAGCGGCGGCCAGCGCATCGACACGCGCGACGCCGGCGGCAGCTCGTCGTCGATGACGTACTCGCTCTCGCAGCTCGATGCCATCGGCGACGTCGATCCGGTCGCCGAGGCCGACGTCTATCTCGCCTATGGCCGCGACCTGCAGGCCGAGGAAATCCTCAAGGAGGCGATGCGCAGCAATCCGGAGCGCCTGGCGATCCGCAGCAAACTGCTCGAGGTCTATGCCAAGCGCCGCGATATCAAGGGCTTCGAGCTGCTCGCGACGCAGCTCTTCGCGCTGACCCGCGGCGAAGGCGAGGAGTGGACCAAGGCGCAGGATCTCGGCTCGCAGATCGATCCCGAGAATCCGCTCTATCACGCCGGCGGCGCGCCCGAGCGCCCGGGCGAGGGCGGCACCATCGTCGAGCCGCTTGGCGCGAGCACGCTGCCGCAGTCGATCATCCCGGTGCCTTCGCAATACGGCTCGTCGGTCGGCATGGATTCCGGCCTGCACGACAGCCAGATCGGCGCGATCGACCTCGACCTCGACAACCCCGACGTTGGCGTTCCTTCGCAGCCGGTGCCCTTCGACGCGACCGAGTCGGTGCCGCCGAGAACCGGCACGCAGTCCACGTTCCAGCAGTCGACGCACAAGATGCCGCTGACCTCGAACGAGCCGACGCAGTCCGGGCCCGACCATCGCGACGAGCCGCTCGCCTTCGATCTGTCCGGCATCACGCTCGACCTCGACAAGCCCGAAGCGCCCGGCGCGATCGAGCGGCCCTTCGTCGAGGACGAGACGCAGCGCGATCCGCTCGCGCGCAAGCTCGAGCTGGCCGAGGAATTCCAGCGCATCGGCGACAAGGACGGCGCCCGCGACCTGCTGCGCGAAGTCCTGGCCACCGCCAGCGGTGCGACCAAGACCAAGGCGCAGGGGATGCTCGACGACCTGAGCTGATCGGGGCGCCGCGCGGCGCTCCCATCGAAGGAACGCCATGCGAGTGGCACTGGGCATCGCCTATCGCGGCGCCGCCTACCGCGGCTGGCAGAGCCAGCCCGGCGGGCAGACCGTGCAGGACCGGCTCGAAGCGGCGCTCGCGGCGTTTGCCGACCGGCCGATCCGCAGCGTCTCGGCGGGTCGCACCGACGCCGGCGTGCATGCCCTGAACCAGGTCGCCCACTTCGACACCGGGGCCGAGCGCACCGAAGAAGCGTGGGTGCGCGGCACGAACCGCTATCTGCCCGACGACATCGCCGTCCAGTGGTGCCGCTTCACGGGCGATGCCTTCCATTCGCGCGGCAGCGCCCTCGGCCGGCGCTATGCCTACGTGCTGCTCGAGTCGCGGGTCCGGCCGGCGCTCGAAGCCGGCCACGTCGGCTGGACTTTTCGCAAGCTCGACGGCGAAACGATGGGCGCCGCGTCGCAGAGCCTGCTCGGCACGCACGACTTCAGCGCCTTTCGCTCCGCCGAATGCCAGGCGCCGACGCCGGTGAAGACGCTGCGCTCACTCGTCATCGAGCGCCGCGGCGACTACTGGCGCTTCGACTTCGACGCCGATGCCTTTCTGCATCACATGATCCGCAACCTCATGGGCTGCCTCATCGCCGTGGGCAGCGGGCTGCGTGACGCCGCCTGGCTGGCCGACGTGCTGGTCGGGAAGGACCGCGCCCTGGCAGCGGCCACCTTCGCGCCCGACGGTCTGTACTTCCTCGGCCCGTACTACGATGCCGCCCATGCGATCCCCGAGCGAACGCCGGCCATGTCGTGGCTGCCCTGAGGGCGGCGTGCGGCGCACGGATCCGCGATGAGCGCGAGAACGCGCATCAAGATCTGCGGCGTCTCGCGGCCCGAGGACGTCGCCGCCGCGGTCGATGCCGGCGCCGATGCGGTCGGCTTCGTCTTCCATCCCGGCAGCCCGCGCTATCTGACCGTGGAACGTGCCGCGTCGCTGGCGCATGGGTTGCCGCCCTACGTCACACCCGTCGGCCTGTTCGTCAACGCCGAGACGCAGGCGATCGCTGCCGCCGCAGCGGCGATCCCGAACCTCGTTCTGCAGTTTCACGGCGACGAGAGCGAGACCGAATGCGCCGCCGCGGGCCGGCCGTTTCTGAAGGCCGCGCGCATGGCGCCGGGCTTCGATTTGCTAGACTTCGCGCGCCGCTTCAGCGAGGCCCAGGGCCTGCTTCTCGACGCCCATGTCGAGGCTTTCGGCGGCAGCGGAGAGGTCTTCGATTGGTCGCTCGTTCCCCGCGCCGTTCCCCATCGGCTCGTTTTGTCTGGTGGGTTGCATGCCGCAAACGTCGGCTCCGGCATTCTCGAAATCCGGCCCTGGGCCGTTGACGTTTCCTCCGGCGTCGAGTCGTCGCGTGGCGTGAAGGACGCCGCCGCGATCCGCGCCTTCTGCGATGCTGTTCGCGACGCCGATTCAAGAATCGACGCCTCGATCTCCTAGAGATCTTCTTCTTATGCTCGACTATCACCAGCCCGACGCGAGCGGGCATTTCGGCCCCTATGGCGGCAGCTTCGTCGCCGAGACGCTCGTCCATGCGCTCGACGAGCTGAAGGCCTGCTACGACGAGGCACGGCGCGACCCGGCCTTCGACGCCGAGTTCCGTTCCGAGCTTGCCCACTACGTCGGCCGGCCCAGCCCGGTCTACCACGCAGCGCGGCTTTCGCGTGAGCTCGGCGGGGCGCAGATCTACCTGAAGCGCGAGGACCTCAACCACACCGGCGCGCACAAGATCAACAACACGATCGGCCAGGCGATGCTGGCGCGGCGCATGAAGAAACCCCGCGTCATCGCCGAGACTGGCGCCGGCCAGCACGGCGTCGCGACGGCGACGATCTGCGCCCGCTACGGGCTCGAGTGCGTCGTCTACATGGGCAGCGAGGACGTCAAGCGCCAGGCGCAGAACGTCTATCGCATGAACCTGCTCGGCGCCTCGGTGGTGCCGGTCGAAAGCGGCTCGAAGACG
>JANXWR010000318.1 GCA_025351025.1 Burkholderiales bacterium
CCAGTTGTCGAGGAAAGAGGCGACGATGACCTTGCCCTCGTTCGTGTTGCCGTAGCCGCCGGCCACGCCCGAGAGGCCGCCTAGCACGCCGCCGCCGAGCGCGAAGTCGGCCTTCTCGGCGCTGCCTTGCGCTGACGCGACCTGGATGCCGGAGCGCGAATCGACGAGCAGCATGCTCGTCTCGGCCTGCTTGAACTTGACGCCGCCGGCGATGCCGGCGAGCGCCCGCCCGCCGCCGCCGCCGATCAGCCCGCCGAGCGCGCCGCCGATGCCGCCGGCATTGTTCTCGCTGAACACCACCGAGGGCGTGACGACGAAGTCGGCGGCGACCATCTGGCCCTTGCCGACGTTCAGGTCGCTCTGCAGCTCGCCCGATTGCGCCAGGCCGCGCTCCTGCATCATGTTGCGCATGCCGACGCCGCGCTCGACGATCTGGAAGCAGTTCGACTGCTGGATCAGCATGCGGATGACGCTGGTCGGCGAGCCGAGGCCGTAGCGCTGCAGGTTGGCCTGCACCTGGCTCTGCGGCTCGACCACGGCGAGCGTGCCCTTGGGCGAGTCGCAACGCTCGAGCTGGCCGCTGGCATTGGTCGAGCCATCGGGTCCGGCGCCGCCGGTGGCGAGCGAGCCGCCCTTGCCGAGCGTCTGCGCGGCGGCGGGCAGGGCGATCAGGGCGATCGCGGCGAGAAGAAGCGTGCGGTTGCGATTCATCGTGTTCCTCCGTCTTGAATTGTCGGCAGTTGTCCGATTGTTCCGTTGTCCGAGCGGCGCTGGCTAGGCCATCGGCCCGTGCTTGTCCGCTTCGGACGTGAACGAATCGGCATAGAACTCGTCGTCCGGCAGGCCGCAGCGGGCGATGAAATCGCGCTGCGCCGACTCGACCATGATCGGCGCGCCGCAGGCATACACCTGGTGGTACATCAGGTCGGGCAGATCGTGCATCACGGCCTGGTGGACCAGGCCGGTGCGCCCGGTCCATTCGTCTTCGGGGCGCGCCTCGGAAAGCACGGGCACGTAGCGCAGATGCCCCATCCGCTGCGTCGCCGCCTCGGCCCATTCGTGCAGATACAGGTCGGCGCGCGAGCGGCAGCCCCAGTAGAGCACCGCCTTGCGCTGGCTGCCTTTCCAGATCATGTGCTCGATGATCGCCTTGATCGGCGCGAAGCCGGTGCCCGAGGCGAGCAGCACCATGGGCTTGTCGGAATCCTCGCGCAGAAAGAAGCTGCCGAACGGCCCTTCGACGCGCAGGATGTCTTTTTCCTTCATCGCGCTGAAGACGTGATCGGTGAACTTGCCGCCGGGCAGATGGCGCAGGTGCAGCTCGATCTGCGGCTTGTCGCCCTGCAGATGCGGCGCGTTGGCCATCGAATAGCTGCGTCGCGAGCCGTCGCGGAGGATGAACTCGACGTACTGGCCGGCGCGGTACTGCAGCGGGTCGTTGGCGGGCAGTTGCAGCTTCAGCACGGCGACGTCGCCGGTCGGCTTTTCGATCGAGACGACGCGGCTCGGCAGCTTGCGGATCGGGTACTCGCCGGCGCCGGGCACGGTGCGCGCTTCGAGCACGATGTCGGTCTGCGGCGCCGCCTGGCAGGCGAGGATGAAGCCGGCCGCCTCTTCCTCGTGGCTGAGCGCCTTCTGCTGATGCGCGCCGTGGATGACGCGGCCTTCGAGCATGCGGCACTTGCACGAGCCGCAGGCGCCGTCCTTGCAACCATACGAGAGGCCGACGCCCTGGCGGATGGCGGCCAGGAGGATCGGCTCGTCGCGCTCGACGCTGAAGCTGCGCCCGCTGGGCTGGACCGTGACGGTGAAGGACATGGGGCGGGGATTCGTGGCGAAGCGTCGCCTAGACTGGACCGCTGATTTTGCCTGCAACGCCGAACGTGACCGACCGACCCCATCGCTTTCGTCGCCCGGTGCTCCTGATCGTCGGCTGCGGCGACGTCGGGATGCGGGTCGCGCGGCTCGTCGGCAGGCGCTGGCGTGTGCTCGCGCTGACCTCGAGCCCGGTCCGTGTCGAGCTGCTGCGCGCCGCCGGCGTCGTGCCCCTGCTCGGCGACCTCGACCAGCCGGCCACGCTGGCCCGTCTGGCCGGCCTGGCCGACGCCGTGCTGCACCTGGCGCCGCCTGCGCCAAGCGGCGAGGCGGACGAGCGCACCGCCCATCTCCTCCAGGCGCTGGCCCGCGCGCCGCGCCTGCGCCGCCTCGTCTACGGCTCGACCAGCGGCGTCTACGGCGACTGCGACGGCGACCGCGTCGATGAGACGCGCCGCGTCGCGCCGGCGACCGACCGGGCGCGCCGCCGCGTCGACGCCGAGGCACGATTGCGCGGGTTCGGACGCAGCGCCGGCGTCACCGTGACGCTGCTGCGCATTCCCGGCATCTACGCCCTCGACCGCGACGGCGGCGACCCGCGGGCCCGTCTGGCGCGCGGCGCACCGGTGCTTGCCGTCGACGACGACGTCTACACCAACCACATCCATGCCGACGACCTGGCGCGCGCCTGCGTCGCTGCCCTGCATCGCGGACTGGCGCAGCGCGCCGTCAACGCCTGTGACGACACCGAGCTGCGCATGGGCGACTACTTCGACCTGGCCGCCGACCTGTTCTCTCTTGCGCGGCCGAGGCGCGTGTCATTGGCCGAGGCGCGGGCGCAGCTCTCGCCGATGCAGCTGAGCTTCATGGGCGAGTCGCGGCGCCTCGTCAACCGGCGCCTGAAGCGCGAGCTGCGCCTCGTCCTGCGCCATCCGACCGTCGCCGAGGGCTTGCGCGCTTCCCCCGATTGAGACCCGCCCCGGCGCGTCGAACAATGGGGCGACGACAACAAGAACGTTCGGGGGCTCTCATGTTTTCCTCGTTGCGCCGGGCCCCATGGGCCGGCGCGAACCTCGCCGCCGCGCTGGCCGTCGCGGCGGCGCTCGTCGCCCTGCCGGGCGGCGTTCGGGCGCAGACCGCCACGCCGGCCTGGCCGACCAAGCCGATCCGCCTCGTCTCGCCGTTCAACCCTGGGGGTGCGATCGACGTGCTCAACCGCATCATTGCCGAGAAGCTCTCGCAACGGCTCGGCCAGCAGGTCTTCGTCGAGGCCATTCCCGGTGCGAACACGATCGTCGGCGCCGACGTCGTCGCCAAGGCGGCGCCCGACGGCTACACCTTCATGATCACGACCATGTCGACGCACGTGAACAACACCGTGCTCTTCAAGAAGCTGCCGTTCGATCCGGTCAAGGACTTCGCGCCCATCACCCAGGTCTCGCTCGGCAGCGTGCTGCTCACCGCGCCCGGCACGGCGAGCTACAGCGACCTGAAGGGCTTCGTCGCCTGGGCGAAGCAGCAGAACAGGCCGATCTCCTACGGCTCGTGGGGCATCGGCTCGTCGGCCAATGTCTACGGCGAGATCCTCGCCAGGGACCACGGCGTGAGCCTCACGCACGTGCCCTACAAAGGCGAGCAACCTGCCATTACGGATGTCATCGGCGGCAGCCTCGACGTCACCTTCGCCAGCCCGGTCGGCGCCAAGCCGCAGGTGCAGTCCGGCAAGCTCAAGGCGCTCGGCATGACCGGCCCGGTCCGCTCCTCGGCGATGCCCGA
>JANXWR010000373.1 GCA_025351025.1 Burkholderiales bacterium
AATGCATCTCCAGCTGCGCCGGTCGGCCGCGCCGCGCCGGTGCCCGCGCCTGTTCGAGACGCAGCAGCGCCGTTTTGCGATCGAGGCCGCCGGCATAGCCCGTGAGGGCGCCGCCGCTGCCGAGCACGCGATGGCAGGGCACGATGATCGAGACCGGGTTGCGGCCCACGGCCGCGCCGACCGCGCGGCTCGCCGACGGGGTGCCGAGACGGCGCGCGATGTCGCCGTAGCTCGTCGTCGCGCCGCGCTCGATCCCGAGCAGCTCCTTCCAGACGGCGCGCTGGAACGGCGTGCCGAGCAAGTCGAGCGGCAGGTCGAAGTCCGCGTCACTTCCTTCGAAATAAGCGGCGAGCTGCTCTGCCGCGCGCCGCAACAGCGGATCGTTGTTGCGCTCCGGCGCGTCAATGGCGGCGGGATGGTGCTTTTGCGCGTCGAACCAGGCGCCGGCCAGGCCGTCGGTGGTGCGGGCGAGCAGCAAGCTGCCGAGCGGCGACGCGTAGCGCGTCTGGGCCGTGCAACGCAGCGGGATGTGGTCGGTGGCGTAGCTCATGTCGTGACTCCGTTCGAAAGTGAATTCCAGAGGCGCAGCAGCGCATAGGCGCGCCACGGCCGCCAGCGCTCGGCGCGCGCTTCGGCTTCGCGTGCCGAGGCGGTGCCGAACAGGCGTTGCATCGCCTTCAGCGCGGCGATGTCGCCGGGCGGAAAGGCGTCGGGCCAGCCGAGCGCACGCATGGCGACATAGTGCGCCGTCCAGGCGCCGATGCCGGGCAGCTCGCGCAGGCGCTCGACCAGCCGCTCGGGCGAGCCGCCGAGGGCGATCAGCGGCGCCAGCATCGGCCACTCGCGGGCCAGCGAAAGGATTGCGCCGGCGCGGCTGCGGATGATGCCGAGCTCGGCGATGCGCTCGATCGGCGCGGCGGCCAGCACCTCGGGCGCGGGGAAGGTGCGGGTCACGTCGGACCAGGGCGTCGCGACATCGACGCCGAAGCGCTCGACGAGTCGGCGCGCCAGGGTGCGCGCGCCGGCGACCGTGACCTGCTGGCCGAGCACGGCGCGTACCGCGAGCTCGAAGCCGTCGACGCTGCCTGGCAGGCGCAGGCCGGGAGCGCCGGGCAGATCGGCGAGGGCGGCGTCGATGGCCGACGGTGCGGCGTCCAGGTCGAGCCAGCGGCGCACCGCGGCAATGACGGCGCCGCTCGCCGGGCCGAGCGCCGGCGCGAACGAAAGCAGCACGCGCGACGATGCCGGCACGAAGCGCGCCTCGAGCCAGCCGGCGGCGCCGGTGCCATCGCCGGCGATCGCGCCGGGGCGCAGGCTGCGCCGGATCGAAAGGCCGTCGACCGCTTCGACGTGCGCGATCGCCCGCTGCGCGATGAAGGCGAGCAGGGTCGCCTCGTCGTGCGGTGCGCGGTAGCCGAGCGTCACCGTGAACGGGGCGTCGTCGCTCGCCGTCGTCGCTTCGGCCGGCGCGGCGCGATCGGCCTTGGACGATCGGCGCAAGCGCGTCGGGTTCATGCGATAGCCGCCTGCGAAGGCGGCGTTGAAGCGGCGCAGGCTCTTGAAGCCGCTCGACAGCGCGACCTGCGCGATCGGCATCTTCGTGTCGGTGAGAAGCTGCTTGGCGAGAAGGAGGCGGCGCGTCTGCAGGTATTGCAAAGGCGTGACGCCATGCTCGGCGAAGAAGATGCGACGCAGGTGCCGGTCGCTGACGCCGAGCCTGGCGGCCAGCGCGGCGACGCTCGGCGACTCGTCGCCGTTCGCCGCGCTCGCGTCGAGGGCCGACGCCGCCTGCACGGCAAGCGTGCGCGACGCGTCCATCACCGTCCACGGCAGGCCAGGCCCCGGGGCGATCTCCGGACGACACTTCAGGCAGGGCCGGAAGGCCTCAGCCTCGGCCTGCGCCGGCGTGTCGAAGAAGCGGCAGTTGCGCCGCGCCGGCGTGCGCACGCGGCAGATCGGCCGGCAATAGATCCCCGTCGACGTCACGCCGACGAAAAGCCGGCCGTCGAAGCGCGCGTCGCGCGCAAGTAGCACCTGGTAAGCGGCATCGCCATCGATCGTCATGGCGCCATTGTCGTCGCTGGCGGCTCGACGACTCGCCGTTTCCGGACATCTTGCTCGACGCTCGTGGAAAGTCAATAGTTGACAACATAAAAAAAACTATCGGCAAGCTCGATCCGTGCCCGGTAACGCCTCCGATGCACGTCACGAGCCTGAAGGAAACCGTATGAAACCCACATCCGCCGGCTGGCCACGCATCTCGTCGGGCATCTACTACCGCGAGGCCGCGAAGATGATCGACTGGCTTTGCGAGGCCTACGGCTTCGAGGTGAGGCTCAAGGTCGAAGGCGAGGGCGGCAGCATCGTGCACAGCGAGCTGACATACGGCGACGGCCTCGTCATGGTCGGCGAGTCGCTCGGCGACAAGGCCCGGCGATTCGAGACGACGATCAAAAGTCCGCTCGACGCCGGCTGCAACACACAGAACCTGATGGTCTACGTCGACGACGTCGACGCCCATTGCGCACACGCCCGCGCGGCCGGCGCGCGCATCGTCGCCGAGCCCGAGCAGCACGACTACGGCGACGACTACTGGGCCGACCGCAGCTACGGCGCGATCGACCCCGAAGGCCATCTCTGGTGGTTCACGCAGCGCATCCGCGGTGGCTAAGGCGCGCACGGCGTCGGCCGGCCGCGACGATGCCGCCGTCGGCCTCGCTCTCGCGGCGCTGACCGATCCGACCCGGCGTGCCGTCGTCGCCCTGCTGGCGCACGGCCCGAAGCGCGCCGGCGAGCTCGCGGCGACGCTGGCGATGGCGCCGCCCTCGCTCAGCCGGCACCTGCGCGTGCTGCGCAAGAGTGGGCTGGTCGCCGACGACGAGCCCGAGCACGATGCGCGCGTCCGCCTCTATCGACTGCGCCCGGAATCGCTGGCGCCGTTGCAGGGCTGGCTCGACGAGCTTCAGGCCTTCTGGGGCGATCAGCTGCAGGCGTTCAAGGCGCATGCCGCGAAGGCAGCACCGAACGGCGCGACGTCGAGGCGGCGCCGATGAGCGCCGCAGGCATCGCCGGCGACGAGGCGCGCGCGACCGTCAGCGTCGCCCTGCCGATCGACGCGACCTTTCGTGTCTCACCGAGAGGTCGATCTCTGGTGGCGACGGGGCCGGCGCTTTCGCAACGCGCGGGCGATCGCGGCATCGTCTGCATCGAGCCCGGTGTCGGTGGAGGGTTGTTCGAATCGTTCGACTCCGAGGCCGGCGAGCGCGTCGTCGAGATCGGCCGGACGCTGGTCTGGGAGCCGCCGCACCGGTTGGTACTGGAATGGCACAACGTCAACTTCGCGGCCCACGAGCGCACCGAGGTCGAGGTGCTGTTTCGCGCGACCTCGACCGGCACGATGGTCACCGTCGTGCATCGCGGCTGGGCGGCGATCCGCGCCGATCATCCGGCCCGGCATGGCCAGGAGCGGCCGGCCTTCATCCGCACGATGAGCATGTGGTGGGGCGATCAGGTCACGGCGCTGCGTTTGCGCGCCGCCGATCGACCGGCCGCCTGAAGGATCACGCGCCGTCGAAGCGGCCGTGCTTGCCGGCCCCCGAGACGAAGCGCTGCGCGCCGCCCTGTGCCTCGCCGGAATCGAGCGTGGCGCGGCCGAGCGCGAACTCCTGGGCCAGCGCGTCGCGCAACGAAAGTCCATGCTGGCGGCGCGCGCTTTGCCGGTCGTTGCGCAGGCAATGCTGCGGAAAGGCGGCGATCTCCGCGGCCAGCGCATGCGCCGCAGCGAGCGCCTCGCCGTGGCCGACGACCCGGTTGGCGAGCCCGAGCTGCTGCGCCTCTTCCGCGCCGACACCGCGGCCGGTGAGGATCAGGTCCATGGCCCGGCTTTCTCCGAGCAGTCGCGTCAAGCGGATCGTGCCGCCGTCGATCAGCGGCACGCCGAAGCGGCGACAGTAGACGCCGAAGGTCGCCGTCTTCGCCGCGACGCGCAGGTCGCACCAGACCGCGAGCTCGAGGCCGCCGGCGACGGCATAGCCTTCGACCGCGGCGATCACCGGCTTGGTCAGGTCGAGCCGGCTCGGGCCCATCGGGCCGTCGTGGCTCATGTCGTCGTCGAGGGCAAGCGTCAGGCCCTGATCGGCCGCGCCGAGCTCGCCGGGCGAGGTGCCGCTGGCGACAGTGCGCAGGTCGGCGCCAGCGCAGAAGTGGCCGCCTTCGCCGGTGAGGATGGCGACGCGCGCGTCGGCGTCGGCGTCGAACTCGCGAAAGGCGTCGGCCAGCGCACGCGCGGTCGGGCCGTCGACGGCATTGCGCACTTCGGGGCGCGTGATCGTCACGGTCCAGACCTGCGCTTCGCGATCGACGCGGATCGTGTCCATGCCTCTTCCCTTCGATGCAGCGCCGCGCACGGCGCCGAGTGTGTGTCTGGGGTTTGTACGCTCGCGAGCCACGGGCATCTTCGCTACAAAGCGACAACCCTGGCCTGCGAGCCAAGAATAGCCGACGAGCGGTAACCGACCGCAACGCGAAACGCGGTTCCCCAGTCCTCCCGAGGAGATCCGTGCTTCAGGCCCTGCAGATCGTCATCAGCGGCGCGGCCCAGGGCTGCATCTACGGCCTCATCGCGCTCGGCCTGGTGCTCATCTACAAGACGACCGAGACGGTCAGCTTCGCGCATGGCGAGCTCATGATGCTCGGCGCCTTCGCCGGCTACGGCCTGATCACGCTGGCCGGCTTTCCGTTCTGGCTCGCCTTCATCGCCGCGGTGCTGGGCATGGGCCTGTTTGGCATCGCCCTCGAGCGCATCGTCATCCGGCCGATCCTCGGCCAGCCGGCGTTCACCCTCGTCATGCTGACGATCGGCATCGGCTACGCGGCGCGCGGCCTGGTGACGATGATCCCGGCCATCGGCACCGAGACGCACACCCTCAACGTGCCCTACAAGGACCAGACCTGGAACGTCGGCGCGCTCGTCCTCAACGTCGAGCAGATGGTCGTGATCGCGGCCACCTGCGTGCTCAGTGCCGCGCTGTACGCGATGTTCCGCTACACCCGCGTCGGCATCGCCATGCAGGCCTCGTCGCAGAACCAGCTCGCCGCTTACTACATGGGCATCCCGGTGAGGCGGCTGAACGGACTGGTCTGGGGCCTGGCCGCCGCCGTCGCGGCGATCGCCGGTCTGCTGCTCGCGCCGATCACCTTCGTCTACGCGAACATGGGCTTCATCGGCCTGAAGGCGATTCCGGCGGCGGTGGTCGGCGGCTTCGGCAGCCTGCCCGG
>JANXWR010000384.1 GCA_025351025.1 Burkholderiales bacterium
GGCGGCAAGCAGGGCGGCCGCGGCCTCTTCTCGAACGTGGACGATTTCCGCCCGGGCCAGGGCGAGCTCGATGCGCGGTCGCCAGGACGCATTGAGCGCCCGGTTGCCGAGCGAGTTCCTGGCCGAGCCGATGTAGCTCTCGAGCTCGGCCACGGACAGGCGGTCGAGCTTGTCGTACAGGGCGGTCTCCTCCTCGGCGGTGAAGGGTTCCATGGGGGCGGTCACAGTGTCTCTTGGCATGGACAGAGCTTAGCCTCATTCGGCAGGCGAAACCGCCGAATGGCCTTTACTTGCAAAGGTCCACCGCGCGTCCGTGGGCGCGCCCGCTCACGGAGCCAAGGCCGCGACGTGATGCCAGTTGCGACGCGCAGCGTCGCGCTCGCATTCGCCTGCGCTCGCACCGCCGGCCGTCCACTGCCAGGCGCCGCAGGCCGGGCTGGCGACGATGGCGATGCCGCGCGTGCGATAGCGCTCGAGCACGTCGGCGGCCGGATGGCCGAAGCGATTCCGATAGCCGGCCTGGAAGACGGCGATCTTCGGCGCGACGGCGTCGAGAAAGACCGACGACGACGAGGTGCGGCTGCCGTGATGCGGCGCGATCAGAACGTCGCTCTGCAGCGCGGCGCCATGCTCGGCGACGAGCAGCGCCTCCTGCTCGCGCTCGATGTCGCCGGTGAGCAGCGCGCTGCGACCGCCGCCGGACACGCGGACCACGCACGACATGGCGTTCGACTTGAGCGTGCGCTCGTGGTCTTCGGCGAGCGGCCGCAGCACGGCGAAGTCGACGCCGTCCCAGGTCCAGCGCTGGCCGGCCTGGCAGCGCGCGGCGCGCCGCGCTGCCGCCAGGATCGGATGGCCGGGCTCGAGCGAGCTCGACAAGGCATCGACGGCGAGCGCGCCGAGCAGGGTCCTGGCGCCGCCGACATGGTCCAGGTCGCGATGGCTGAGCACGAGCAAATCGAGATGCTCGTCGCCGCGCGCGCAAGAGCGGCACCAGCACGCGCTGGCCGGCATCGCTCTCGCGCGAATACTGTGGCCCGGCGTCGAAGAGCAGCACATGCGAGCGCGTGCGCACGAGCACCGCCATGCCCTGGCCGACGTCGGCCGCGACGAGGTCGAAGCTGCCTTCAGCCGGCAGCTCGCGCGGCGGCAGCAGCAAGGCGAGCGCGAGCGGCAGGGCGAGCAAACGCGCGCGCCACGGCAAGGGCAGCACGAGCAGCGCGGCGGCGACCAACCCTGCGAGCTGCGCCCAGGGCGGCGCGGCTGGCACGACCCAGACGGCGCCAGGAATCGCCGCGAGCTTGGTCAGGAAGGCATCGAGCGCCTGCACCGCGCTGCCCCCCAGCCACCAGAGCGGCGAAGCGACCGTGCCGAGCAACGCCAGCGGCGTGATGAGCAGCGTCACGACCGGATGGCAACGACGTTGGCCAGGAAGCCGACGATCGAGACCTGCTGGAAGAAGACGAGGGTGAGGGGCGTCAGGCCGAGCGTCGCGATCACCTGTGTACGCAGGTCGGCGCGCACGTGGGTGTAGGCGCGCGCCGGCCAGCCGCGCCAGCCTGTCGGTGATGTCGGCGACCCGGCCGGCGCCGCCTCGGTCGCCGGCGACGAGGCCATGAGCAGTCCGACGGCCATGAACGAGAGCCAGAAGCCGGCCTGCGTCAGCGCCCAGGGATCGAGCGCCGTGACGACCGCGGCAGCGGCCAGCAAGACGAGCAGCCAGGGCCAGCGCACCCCTGCGCCTTGCAGCAGGGTGACGGTGGCCAGCATCCAGACCGTGCGTTGCGAAGGCACGCCCCAGCCCGAGAAGAACGCGTAGGCCGTCGCCGCGACGAGGCCCCCCCAGCGTGCGGCAGCGGGCACCGGCAGCGCCAGCGTCGCCCGTGGGCTGCGCCGCCAGAGCGCGCCGACGCCGAGTCCGGCGAGCCACGCGAACATCGTCACGTGCAGGCCGCTGATCGACATCAGGTGCGCCACGCCGGTGTTGCGGAACAGGTCCCAGTCCTCTCGCTCGATCGCGCTCTGGTCGCCGACCGCCAGCGCGGCGAGCACGCCGGCGGCGCGCCGGTCGGCGACGTTCGCATAGATCGCGTCGCGCACGCGCTGGCGCAGCCGCTCGACCGGAAAGCCTGCCGCCTCGCTCAGCAGCTGCGGTGGCGGCGCGTCGCGCACGTAGCCGGTAGCGCGGATGCCCTGCTCGAAGAGCTGCAGCTCGTAGTCGAAGCCATGCGGATTGAGATTGCCGTGCGGCCGGCGCAGGCGCACCGCGAAGCGCCAGCGCTGCCCGGCGCGCAGCTCGCGCTGCGGCGCCGAGAGCGCCGCGTCTTCGTGAAAGCCGTTGTACCAGCCGAGGGCGATGCGCTGCGGCAGCACGCCTTCGTCGCGGCGTCGCGAGGCCTCGTCGATCTCGAAGCGAAAGCGCAGCCCGCTCGGCCCTTGTTGCGGCAGGCTGGCGACGATGCCGGTGACTACGAGATCGGCCCTTCGAGCGCCGGCGCGAGGGCGTCGTCGAGCCTGGACGAGGCTTGCCAGCCGGTGATGGCGAAACCGGCGACGACTGCACCGACGAAAGCCGCAAGGACGCCGACGCGGCCGCGGCGTCGCCACGCGAATCCCGCCGCCAGCGCCAACAGCGCGATCGCCGTCAGCGCGACATACGCCGCCCAGGGCAAGACCGAGCGTTCCTGCAACTGGAGCGCGGCGCCCGCCAGCCACGCCAGCAGCAGCGCGGCAAGGCGGTGCCCGGTGGCCGGTGCTCGCATCGTTGAAAGTGTAGGCGGAGCGAGGTGTACGATTTGTGCCCGACCGCCGCGCCCGACTGCCTCCATGTCCTCGATCTACGACCGCTTGACCGACCTCGACATCTCGCTCCCGCCGCTGGCCATCCCGGCCGGCGCCTACGTGCCTTTCGTGCGCAGCGGCAACCTGGTCTTTCTGTCCGGCCACATCGCCAAGCGCGACGGCAAGGTCTGGGTCGGCCAACTCGGCCGCGACATGACGACCGCCACTGGCAAGAAGGCAGCTCGCGCCGTCGCGGTCGACCTGCTCGGCACGCTGCACGCCGCAGTCGGCGACCTCGACAAGATCGAGCGCATCGTGCGCGTCACGAGCCTCGTCAACAGCGCCCCCGATTTCACCGAGCACCACCTCGTCACCAACGGCTGCTCCGAGCTGTTCGGCGAAGTCTTCGCCGACAAGGGCGCGCACGCGCGCAGCGCCTACGGCGTGGCGCAACTGCCGCTCGGCGCCTGTGTCGAGATCGAGCTGATCGCCCAGGTCGCGCACGGCGAATGAACGCCGCTCGCCGCGGCCGGCCCACCTTCGGGCCCGATACGCGCGCCGGGTCCGGCCCCCTGCCGTTCGCGATCGTCGCCCTCGCCTCGTTCGGCGCGGTCGCCGTCGCGCTCGTGTCGCAGCACGGCTACGGCATGGAGCCCTGCCCGTGGTGCGTGCTGCAGCGACTCGTCTTCCTCGCCATCGGCGTGTTCGCGCTGCTCGGCCTCGTCTGGCGCGCAGCGACCGTCCGTCGCATCGCCGCCACCTTCGCCTTGCTGCTTGCCGGCACCGGCATCGCGGCGGCCCTGTGGCAGCACTTCGCCGCGGCCAGGTCGGCGTCGTGCAACCTGACGCTGGCCGATCGCATCATGAACTGGACCGGCCTCAACGCCATGCTGCCCGACGTCTTCGAGGCGCGCGCCAGTTGCGCCGACGCGGCGGTGTCGCTATTCGCCGTGCCCTACGACTTCTGGTCGGGCGGCCTGTTCGTCGTCATCGCGATCGTCATGATCGCGAGCCTGCGCCGCCGCTGACGCGCGCGGCCCCCCGGGGAGCTCACTCCACCGGCGTGTTCAGGGCGACCTCGTCGCAGATCGCTTCGAGCACCGAGATGACCGCCGACTCGGAATACTTTCCGGGCACCAGCGCCTGGCAGATCGATTGGGCCGTGCGCAGCCGCTCGTAGACGGCGATCGAGGCATCGATCTCGATCTGCGGCACGTGCGCGGCCTGCAGCACGTCGAGACGCTGGTCGAAGGCATCGGCGGTGTCGTGGACGATCTTTTTCATGGCATTCCTTGCTTCGAAGCTAGGGTTCGAAAAGCGTCGATCGTAGCTTCAGGCGGGCATCGCCGCGACGACGCGCATCGCCTTCGGGATGGCGTCCTGGCGCCGACCCTTGCGCGCGCGCCGGCCCACGTGCGGCTCGAGCGCAGCGCCGCGCAGCACCTCCTCGCGCGGCTTGCCGCCGCGGCCGGTGCCGAGCACGCGCAGGGCCTCGGCGAAGGCGGCGACGCTGACCAACGCGTCCTTGGCGTCGAGGTCAATCAGGGTCAGGCCGCGGCCGCCCTTGGCCTGCAGCTTCAGCTCGTCGACGCCGAAAACGAGCAGCCGCCCTTCGAGCGTCAGGCAGGCGACGCGCGTCATGCCGTCGGCCAGGATCGACGGCGGCAAGGGCTTCTCCTCGCCTTCGAGGACGAGAAAGGCCTTGCCGCCGCGCTGCCGCGAGACCAGGTCGCCGGCGCGCGCGAGCAGGCCGAAGCCGCCGGTGCCGGCGAGCAGCAGCATCTGCGCGGCGGCGCCGGCGTAGTAGTGCCCCGGCTGCGTGCCGGGCTCGAGGTCGATCAGCGAGCTGACCGCCTGGCCGTCGCCACGGCCGCTCGGCAGGGCCGACACGGCGATCGAGTAGACCCGGCCGTCGCTGCCGAAAACGAGCAGGGCGTCGACGCTGCGGCAACCGAAGGTGCCGTAGAGCGCGTCGCCGGCTTTGAAGGCGAGCTGGCCCGGCTCGACTTCGTGGCCCTTCAGCGCCCTGACCCAGCCCTTCAGGCTGACGGCGACGGTGACCGGCTCGTCGACGACGCGCACCTCGGCGACCGAGCGCTTGCCCGGCTCGATCAGCGTCCGGCGCTCGTCGCCGTAAGCCTTGGCGTCGGCCTCGATCTCGCGGATCACCGTGCGCTTCAGCGCCGCCGGGCTGGCGAGCAGGTCGCGCAGCTTCGCCTCTTCGCCGCGCAGGTCCTTCAGCTCCTGCTCGATCTTGATCGCTTCGAGCCTGGCCAGCTGGCGGAGGCGGATCTCGAGGATGTCTTCGGCCTGCCGTTCGCTCAGCGAAAAGCGCGCGATCAGCGCCGCCTTCGGCTCGTCGGCCGCGCGGATCAGCGCGACCACCACGTCGATGTTGAGCAGCACGAGTCGCCGCCCTTCGAGGATGTGGATGCGGTCGGCGACCATCTGCAGCCGGTGCAGCGAGCGCCGCTCGACCACGCTCAAGCGAAAGCCGATCCATTCGACGATGAGCTGACGCAGGCTCTTCTGCGTCGGCCGGCCGTCGGCGCCGACCATCGTCAGGTTGATCGGCGTCGAGCTCTCCAGGCTGGTGTGAGCGAGCAGGGTCGTCAGCAATTCGTTCTGCGCCGTGCGGCTGGTCTTGGGCTCGAAGACGAGGCGCACCGCATCCTCCTTGCCGGACTCGTCGCGCACCGCGTCAAGCACCGAGAGCACTGCTGCCTTCAGCTGCACCTGCTCGTTGCCGAGCGTCTTCTTGCCGGCGCGCAGCTTGGGGTTGGTGAGCTCCTCGATCTCCTCGAGCACCTTCTGCGCGCTCGTTCCCGGTGGCAGCTCGGTGACGACGATCTGCCACTGGCCGCGCGCCAGGTCTTCGATCTTCCAGCGCGCACGCACCTTGAGCGAGCCGCGGCCACTCGCATACGCGGCGCGGATCTCCTCGGGCGCGCTGATGATCTGGCCGCCGCCGGGATAATCCGGCCCGGGCAGGAGCCTGGCCAGCTCGTCGTCGGCGAGCTTGTCGTCCTTGATCAGGGCGATCGCCGCGGCGGCGACCTCGCGCAGGTTGTGGCTCGGGATCTCGGTGGCCAGGCCGACGGCGATGCCGCTCGCGCCGTTGAGCAGCACGAACGGCAATCGCGCCGGCAAGAGGCGCGGCTCTTCGGTCGAGCCGTCGTAGTTAGGGATGAAGTCGACCGTGCCTTCGTCGATCTCGTCGAGCAGGAGCCGCGCGATCGGTGCCAGGCGCGCTTCGGTGTAGCGCATCGCCGCGGCGCCGTCGCCGTCGCGCGAGCCGAAGTTGCCCTGTCCATCGACGAGCGGATAGCGCTGCGAGAAGTCCTGCGCCATGCGCACCAGCGCGTCGTACGCGGCCTGGTCCGAGTGCGGATGAAATCGGCCGAGCACGTCGCCGACGACGCGCGCGCTCTTCACTGCTTTGGGTCCGGCCGCCGTCGTGAAAGCGAGCCCCATGCGCGCCATCGCGTACAGGATGCGGCGCTGCACGGGCTTTTGCCCGTCGCTGACGTCGGGCAGGGCGCGGCCCTTGACGACCGACAGCGCGTACTCGAGATAGGCGCGCTCGGCGTAGTCGCCGAGGGCGACCGCATCGCCTGATGGCGGCGGCGTATCGAACAGGTCAGGGGTCACGAAGGGTTACGGAAGAGCGCTAACGGGGAAAACGCTCGCGCAATTTGAGTTTCCAGAATTTGCCGGTCGAGGTGCGCGGCACGGCGTCAATGATTTCGTAGCGGTCGGGCAGTTGCCACTTGGCGAAGCCGTGCGCGAGCAGATGCGCGCCGAGGGCCGCCGTCAGCAGCGCGTTGTCGCCGCCCTGCACGCGCTTGACGACGATGCAGGCGAGTGGCCTTTCGCTCCACTTCGGGTCGGGGATGGCGATCACGGCGGCCTCGGCGATCGCCGCGTGCGCCATCAGCGCGTTCTCAAGATCGACCGACGAGATCCACTCGCCGCCCGACTTGATGAGGTCCTTGGTGCGGTCGGTGATGCGCACGTAGGCGAGCGAGTCCATCGCCGCGACGTCGCCGGTGCGCAGCCAGCCGTCGTCGGTGAACTTCTCCTCGCTGACCGGCACGCCGTGGTACGAGCCGGTGACGAAGGGACCGCGCACCTGGATCTCGCCGACGCTCTTGCCGTCCCAGGGTGCGTCCTTGCCGTCGTCGGCACGGATGCGCACGTCGACCAGCGGCACCGGCACGCCGGCCATCGCGGCGCGCCTATAGCGCTCGTCGGCGCTCTGGCTGTCGCTGCGCACCGCCACCGTGGCGAGCGGCGAGGTCTCGGTCATGCCCCAGCCTTGCACCAGCCAGACGCCATGGCGGTCGAAGGCGCGGATCAGCGCCTCGGGCACGGCCGCGCCGCCGACCATCGAGCGCATGCCGGCGGGCAGTTGCCAGCGGCCGGGCTCCTCGACGAGCGCGCGCTCGTAGCGCTGGATCAGGCCGAGCCAGATCGTCGGCACGCCGAGCGAGAGCGTCGGCGGCTCGGCCTTGATGAGGTCGAGCAGGTCGTCGGGATGCAGATGCGGTCCTGGAAAGACGATCTTCGAGCCCATCATCACCGCGCCGTACGGCAGGCCCCAGCAGTTGGCGTGGAACATCGGCGTCACCGGCAGCAGCACGTCGGCCGTCTGCAGGCGCCAGGCCTCGTCGAGGCAGCCGACCAGGGTGTGCAGCACGGTCGAGCGATGCGAGTAGACGACGCCCTTCGGCCGCCCGGTGGTGCCTGACGTGTAGCACATCGAGACCGCGTCGTTCTCGTCGTGCGGCGCGAACTCGAAGCGATCGGGATCGGCAGATGCGAGCAGCGCTTCATAGTCGACAAAGCCCGCTGCGGTATCTACCGCTGCTCCGGAAAACGGAAAGACGATGACCTTCCCGAAGCCGTGCTTGTCGGCGAACTGCCGGTAGAGCGGCAGCAGGATGTCGTCAACGACGAGAAAGCGGTCATCGGCGTCTGCGGCGATCCAGCCGATCTCGTCGGGCGCGAGGCGCAGGTTCAGCGTGTGCATGACGCCGCCAGCGGCCGGGATGCCGAAGTAGCACTCGAGGTGCGCGTGATGGTTCCAGCAGAGCGTGGCGACGCGATCGCCCTTCTTCAGGCCGAGCGACTGCAGCGCCGCGGCAAGAGCCCGCGTGCGCCGGTGGTACTCGCCGTAGGTGTGCGTGCGCAGCGTCTTGTCGGGCAGCCGCGAGACGATCGTCTTCGTCGGAAAGAGCGCGCCGGCGCGATCGAGCAGATGGTTGAGCGAGAGCGGCACGTCCATCATCGTCGAGCGGATCACGGCGTTCTCCTTCGGATGATGCGGGTTCGCGCCGGCGTCAGGCCGCGCCGGCGATCAGTCGATGCGCTTCGACGCGCGCCTCGTGCTCGGCGCGCAGCATCGACATCACGATCAGCGATTCGAAGCCGGCGTCGCTGCGCACGCTCTCGCGAAGCCGCCCCTCGTCGACGAAGCCTTCGTCGCGGTAGAGCGCCAGCGCGCGTACGTTCTTCTCCTTGACGTCGAGCCAGAAGCGATGCGCACCGAGGTCGCGAAACGCCATCTCGACGAGCAGCCGGACGCAGGCCCGGCCATAGCCCAGCCCTTTGGGCAGCAGCACGAGCCGCTTCAACTCGACCGAGCCATGCGGATTGCGGCAGCCCTGCAGGATGACGAAGCCGGCCGACGGCCAGGCCTCGCCCGCCTCGACGATGAAATGACGGAAATCGGGGAAGCGGATCGCGCCTTCGTGCTGCACCCGTTCCCACGGCGTGATGAACGGCCGGTTCGCGGCGTCGTCCTCCACGGACTGGACGAAGTCGAGGTCTGACACCACCGTCGGGCGAAGCCGCAGCAACAGGCCCGCGCTCATGGCGCGCCTTTCTTCGACGCCGCCCAGCGGCGCTCGATCGTCTTGAAAAGCGCTTGCGGTTCGGCGTCGAGCGCGACCAGCGGAATCTCGATCTCGCCACGCCGGCGCCAGAGTCCTTCGACGGGACCGTACAACCAGCGTGTGTAGCCGCCGTGGGAAGGGGCGAAACAGTCCGGGTCGATACGGAGCACGAGGTGCCAAAGGCTGCGGTCGCCGCCGAGGCGACGCAAACGCACGCCGTGGATGGCGCTCCAGGGCACGACCGCCCAGCCGGGATGGTGCAGGCCATCGCCATCGACGCGAAGCGCATGGCCGGCCGCAGCGCGGCGCAGCAGCATGCCCACCGACTGGGCGACCAGCCAACTGGCCAGGACGAAGACGCCGGCGCTCCACAACCAGTCCTCGAAGTCGAGGTCGTCGCCGCGTCGCACCACCAGCATCGACGCCGCGGTGGCGAGCGCGCCGAGACCGATGAGCAGGATCGGCCGCGACCGCGAGCGGACGATCGTCGGCGCCTCGCGCGGCAAGGCTCCGCTGTCGGCCGATGACGTGGCCGCGCCCGCTTTCATACGTCGACCTCGACCGCGTCGCCGCGCAGCTCCATCAGGTCGCGGCGCGCCTGCGCCTCGCCCTTGCCCATCAGCTTGGTCAGCGCCAGCGTCGTCGCCGCCGAGCCGGCCGTCGCGAACTCGATCTGCAGCAAGCGCCGCGTCTCCGGATTGAGCGTCGTGTCCCAGAGCTGCTCGGCGTTCATTTCGCCAAGGCCCTTGAAGCGGCTGATGCTCCAGGAGCCGTCGCGCGCGCCTTCCTTCTTCAGCCGGTCGGTGATCGCGTGCAGCTCGCCTTCGTCGAGCGCGTAGATCTTGGTCGCGGGCTTTCTGCCGCGCGCCGGCGCGTCGACGCGAAAGAGCGGCGGCTTGGCGACGTAGATGTGGCCGCGCTCGATGAGCTTGGGAAAATGGCGGAAGAACAGCGTCAAGAGCAGCACCTGGATGTGCGAGCCGTCGACGTCGGCGTCGGACAGGATGCAGACCTTGCCGTAGCGCAGGCCCGAAAGGTCGGGCTCGCTGCCTTCGCCGTGCGGATCGACGCCGACGGCGACGGCGATGTCGTGGATCTCGTTGTTGGCGAAGAGGCGGTCGCGCTCGACCTCCCAGGCGTTGAGCACCTTGCCGCGCAGCGGCAGGATCGCCTGCGTTTCCTTGTCGCGGCCCATCTTGGCGCTGCCGCCGGCCGAGTCACCCTCGACGAGAAAGATCTCGTTCAGCAAGAGGTCGCGGCTTTCGCAGTCAGTCAGCTTGCCGGGCAGCACGGCGACGCCGGAGCCGCGGCGCTTCTCGACCTTCTGGCTGGCGCGCTGGCGCGTCTGCGCCTGGCGGATGACGAGGTCTGCAAGCTTCCTGCCGTATTCGACATGCTGGTTGAGCCAGAGCTCGAGCGCCGGCTTGACGCAGTTGGAGACGAGCCTGAGCGCGTCGCGACTGTTCAGCCGCTCCTTGATCTGGCCCTGGAACTGCGGATCGAGCACCTTGGCCGAAAGCACGAAGCTGGCGCGCGAGAACACGTCCTCGGGCATCAGCTTCACGCCCTTCGGCAGCAGACCGTGCATGTCGATGAAGCCCTTGATGGCGCCGAACAGTCCGTCCTTCAGCCCCGACTCGTGCGTGCCGCCGGCGACCGTCGGAATCAGGTTGACGTAACTCTCGCGCACCGCGTGCCCGTCCTCGGTGAAGGCGACGCACCAGGCCGCGCCCTCGCCTTCGGCGACGTCCTCGCTTTCCTTGCCGTCGGCGAAGTGCGCGCCTTCGAACAAGGGGATCAGCGGATCGGCGGGCAAGGCCTGCATGAGGTAGTCGGCGAGGCCGGATTTGTAGAGCCAGTCGTGGCGCTCGGCCGCACTGCGGCCACTCGCCTCGACCGTCAGCGAGACCTTGACGCCCGGCATCAGCACCGCCTTGCTGCGCAGCAGGTGCACGAGCTCGGCACGCGGCAGCTCGACGCTGTCGAAGTAGCGCGGGTCCGGCCAGACGCGCACCGAGGTGCCGCTCTTGCGCTCGCCCGCCATCGCCTTGCGCACGACCAGCGGCGCGGCAACGTCGCCGCCCGCGAAGGCGATCGTCGCCGCCTGGCCGCCGCGCCAGACCGTCACCTCGAGCCGCTTCGCGAGCGCGTTGGTGACGCTCACGCCAACGCCGTGCAGACCGCCGGAAAAGCTGTAGGCGCCGCCCGAGCCCTTGTCGAACTTGCCGCCGGCGTGCAGCCGCGTGAAGACGATCTCGACGACGCTGACGCCTTCTTCGGGATGCAGGCCGAACGGGATGCCGCGGCCGTCGTCGTCGACGCTGACCGAGCCGTCGGCGTGCACGGTGACATCGATCGAAGTCGCCGTCGCCGCCAGCGCCTCGTCGGCGGCGTTGTCGACGACTTCCTGGACGACGTGCAGCGGGCTTTCGGTGCGCGTGTACATGCCCGGCCGCTGCTTGACGGGCTCGAGGCCCTTCAGCACCCGGATCGACGCTTCGCCGTAATTGCCCGCCTTGCTTGCCATGGCCGGGCATTCTAGGCAGCGCTGGTGGAGGCCCTGCACGCGAACGGCCTCCCTGCAACAATCGTTCGATGGACAAGTCGTCATATCGCCCGCTCGGCCGCTCCACGCTTCGCGTCTCGCCGCTCTGCCTCGGCGGCAACGTGTTCGGATGGACCGTCGACGAGGCGATGTCGTTCCGCCTGCTCGACGCCTGGGTCGACGCCGGCATGAACTTCGTCGACACCGCCGACGTCTATTCGCGCTGGGTGCCGGGCCATGTCGGCGGCGAGTCGGAAGCGATCATCGGCAAGTGGTTCCGGCAAAGCGGCAAGCGCAATCGCGTCGTCCTCGCCACCAAGGTCGGCAAGCCCATGGGCGACAACGACAAGGGCTTGTCCAAGGCCTACATCCGGCGCGCCGTCGAGGCCTCGCTGCGACGGCTGAAGACCGAGGTGATCGACCTCTACCAGTCGCACGACGACGACACCGAGACGCCGCTCGAGGAATCGATGGCCGCCTTCGCCGAGCTGATCAAGGAAGGCAAGGTGCGCGCGATCGGCGCCTCGAACTACGACGCGCTGCGGCTGAGCGAAGCGCTCGCCGTCAGCGCCGCGCACGGCCTGCCGCGCTACGAGTCGCTGCAGCCGCTCTACAACCTGGTCGAGCGGCCCGCCTACGAAGACGCACTCGAGAAAGTGTGCGTCGACAACGGCCTGGGCGTGCTCAACTTCTATGCGCTGGCGAGCGGCTTTCTCACCGGCAAGTACCGGAGCGGCGCCGACGCGGGCAAGAGCGTGCGCGGCGGCGGCGCGAAACAATACCTCAACGAGCATGGCCTGGCCGTGCTCGGCGCCCTCGACGCCGTCGCCGACACCATCGGCGCGACGCCGGGACAGATCGCGCTCGCCTGGCAGATCGCGCGGCCGAGCATCACCGCGCCGATTGCCAGCGCGACCTCGCCGGCGCAGCTCGACGAGCTGGTCGGCGCGGCCCGCCTCATGCTCGACACGCCGTCGATCGAGCTCATCGATCGCGCCAGTCGCAAGGTCGACGCGTGAGCAGCGGCACGGCGGCGAAGCCGCTGTCGATGACGCAGGTGCTGATCTGCGGCGCGGCCATCGTCACCTTGTCGATGGGCATCCGGCATGGCTTCGGCCTCTGGCTGCAGCCGATCACGATGGCGCGCGGCTGGAGCCGCGAGACCTTCGCCCTGGCCATCGCCGTGCAGAACCTGGCTTGGGGCATCGCCGGGCCGTTCGCCGGCGCCCTCGCCGACCGCTGGGGCGCGCTGCGCGTGCTCATCGTCGGCAGCGCGCTCTATGCGCTCGGCCTCGTCGCCATGGGCTTGGCGACGAGCGGCCTCGCCTTTCTGGGCGGCGCCGGCCTGATCCTCGGCATGGCCCAATCGGGCACGACCTACGCCATCGTCTTCGGCGTCATCGGCCGCAACGTCGCCGCGGAAAAACGCAGTTGGGCGATGGGCGTGACGGCGGCGGCGGGATCGATCGGCCAGTTCCTGATGGTGCCGATCGAGGGCGGCCTGATCGGCGGCGTCGGCTGGCAGGAGTCGCTCTTCATCCTCGCCCTCGCCTCGCTCGTCATGGTGCCGCTCGCCTTCGGCCTGCGCGAGCCGGCGCATGTGCCCGCCGCTGCTGGCACGCAGACCATCGGCGCCGCGGCGCGCGAGGCCTTCGGCCAGCGCAGCTTCCAGCTCCTGATGGCCGGCTACTTCGTCTGCGGCTTCCAGCTCGTCTTCATCGGCGTGCACATGCCGAGCTATCTGAAGGACCACGGCCTGACGCCCGGCGTGGCGACGACGGCGCTGGCCCTGATCGGCCTGTTCAACGTCTTCGGCACCTACATCGCCGGCTCGCTCGGCGCGCGGCTGCCGAAGAAGTACCTCCTCTCGTCGATCTACCTCGTGCGCTCGGCGGCGATCGTCGCCTTTCTCCTGGTGCCGCTCTCGCCGGCCAGTGTCTACGTGTTCGCGGCGACGATGGGCCTGCTCTGGCTCTCGACGGTGCCGCTCACGACCGGCCTGGTCGCCGACATCTTCGGCGTACGCTTTCTGTCGATGCTCGGCGGCTTCGTCTTCCTCAGCCACCAGGTCGGCAGTTTTCTCGGCGCCTGGCTCGGCGGCCGCCTCTACGACATGACCGGCAGCTACGACGTGGTCTGGTGGATCTCGGTCGCACTCGGCATCTTCGCGGCGCTCATCAACCTGCCGATCCAGGAGCGGGCGCTGCTGCGCCCGCTGCCGGCATGACGACGCGGCGGCGCCTCGTCGCCATCGCCGTCTGGACCGCGACGGCGCTGGCGCTCGCGCTCGGCTTTGCCGCCTACCAGCGGCCTGGCCTCGCGGTCGACCTGGCGAACCGGCTGTGGGCCTGTTTCTAGCGTCACGGCGATGAGCCTCGGCGCCGGCGCCGTGTCGCCGTGGTTGCTGCGCTGGGCCCACCTGATCGCGCCCGGGGGCAGCGTCCTCGACGTCGCCGCCGGCTCCGGTCGGCACGCGCGCTGGCTCGCCGGTCGCGGCTTCACGGTGACGGCGATCGATCGCGACGCCGCGGCCATGCAATCACTGACGGACTGCGCACGCACCGTCGTCGCCGACATCGAGGCTGAGCCGTGGCCGCTCGACGGGCAGACCTTCGACGCGGTACTGGTCACGAACTACCTCTGGCGCCCGCTCTTCGCCAGTCTCGTCGCCGCTGTCGCGCCGGCTGGCGTGCTCCTCTACGAGACCTTCGCCGCCGGCAACGAAAGCGTCGGCCGGCCGGCGCGGCCCGACTTTCTGCTCGCACCCGGTGAACTTCTCGGCGCCGTGCCGGGTCTGCGCATCGTGGCCTACGAAGACGGATTTCTCGACCACCCGCAACGATTCGTGCAGCGGCTCGCGGCGGTACGCGAGTTGCCGGGCGCGGCACCGATGCGCCATCCGCTCGCCGGGCGGGGCACCGATGCCGGGTCGCTAGAATCGACCGGTTAAGCCAGCCACACGCCCATGAAACCCATTACCGGCAGCATCGTCGCCCTCGTCACGCCGATGCACGAAGACGGCAGCATCGACTTCGATGCGCTGCGCCGCCTCATCGACTGGCACATCGCCGAAGGCACGCAGTGCATCGGCGTCGTCGGCACGACCGGCGAGTCACCGACGGTGAGCGTCGAAGAGCACTGCGAGGTGATCCGCATCGCCGTCGAGCACGCCAAGGGACGCATTCCGATCATGGCCGGCGCCGGCGGCAA
>JANXWR010000547.1 GCA_025351025.1 Burkholderiales bacterium
GGCGCGCAGGTAGGCGATGCCGGCGGTAGTGCTCTCGAGACTCGTCGTCATCTCGCGCAGCAACTGCTCGCTGCGCAACTGGCTGCGCTGCTGGTCGGTGATGTCGAGGGTGACGACCGAGGCGGTCTTCTTGCCCGAGGCGAGCGTCGCCGGCTCGACCCGCGTGAAGAGCCAGCGCCGCCCCAGCTCCGGGTGCTCGATGGCGTAGCGCACGTCTGCGCGCTGCGTCCGCTTGAGCGCAATCTGCAGCCTCTCGAATTCGGCCAGCGACTCGGGCGCGACGATGTCGCGGCTGATGTTCTGCAGCACGACGGAGTTGCCGGCACCGACCGCTGGCCGCTGCCGCACCCAGCCCGACGACTCCTGGAAGGTAGCGATGCCGACGCCGGCGGTGTCCATCATGGCGCCGATCTGCATCTGCGCCAGGTCGCGCTCTTCCTCGATGCTGCGGTCCTCGACGATGCCCATGTAGCGGCGCTCGCCGCTCGCCGTGCGATAGCAGCGCACGATGGCGCGCAGGCGCCGCATCTGACCGGCCGGCTGCGTTACCCAACCCTGCGACTCGATCGGCCGCGAGCCGGGCTTGAGCGCCTTCAGCGCGCCGCCCTCGCCCCAAGCGAGCAGCTCGGCCAAGCTGGGCGCCGCTTCGGCGAGCGAGACCGGCACGCTGCCCGCCATCTCGTCGAAGGCGACGTTGGTGCGCACGAGCAGGCCGCTGTCGTCGAACAGCACCATGCCGACCGGGCTCAGGTCGAACCAGTCGTCGATCTCGCGCACCGAGCGATCGGCGCGGTCGCGCGCCATGTGCTCGGCGGTGGTGTCCTGCAGCACGGCGAGGTAGAGCGGCGCGCCGTGCTCGTCGGCAAGCAAGCGCCTGGCGATGCTGAACCAGCGCTCGGCGCCGCTCGCGTCGATCAGCCGCCCTTCCGAAAAGCTGCGCGAGAAATCCTTGCCTTCGGTCGCCTTCAGTCGATTCCGGCGGTCGCGCATGTCGGCGCGATCCTCGGGCGGCTGGAGGTCGACGGGATCCAGGCCGATCAGGTGCTTGCGCGGGTAACCGATGAACTCCTCGAACGCCCGGTTGACATCGACAAGGCGGAATTCGGCGTCCTGCAGCGTCGCCGGGAAGGGAGAGTCCCAGAAGAACTGGAGCGTCTCGCGGACCGTCGACGGCGACGGCGCGACAACGTCCTCGCCGACCGCGACCGGTGCCTTCACTCGAGCGTGGTGGCGCCCATCAGGGCACGCAGCTGGGCGCGATTGATCTCGGCCACGCTCATCAGAAGATGCTCGGCCGCCTCGCGATAGTCGAACACCGATTCACCTTCCGCGGCGCGCACCATCGCCAGGTAGGGCTGGAACGGGCCGGTGTTCTTGACCAGCGCCTGGTAGACCCGCTCGGGCACCGGGATCGAGCCGAGCAGCTTGTCGAAGGGCTCGCCGAACATCCGATCGAGCAGCGAGAAGACGCCGCAGATGAAGACCTCGTTCCTCATCTCCTCGTCGCCCGAGCTGGCGACCAGCTCTTCCATCAGCAGGCCGCGCCGCACTGCGGCGAACATGACCGGGCGCAGATTGACGTCCTTGCTGGCGGTGGCGAGCAGCAGCGTCAGCCAGCGCTTCAGCCGCTGGTAGCCGAGCAGCATGATGGCGTGGCGAAAGGAGCTGATCTCGACGCGCAGGCCGAACGCCGGCGAGTTGATGTAGCGCAGCAGTTTGAAGGCGAGCGAGGGATCGCGCTTGAGCGTGTTCTCGAGCTTTTCGATCGCGTCTTCGTTATCGACGCGACGGATCAGCTCGACGATCACCTGCTGGTCGGGCTGCGCCACCGGCTTGCCGGTACGCGCCGCGCTGGCGCTCAGCGTGTCGTCGATCGGCCAGCCGAGCACCGCGTGCGCGCCACGCCCGAACGCGGCCTCCATGTCGGCGACGGTGCGTACGCCCGACTGCACGTGGGCGATCGCCCGCGTCACGCCCGGCGGCGGGTGCGTGCCGTTGCCGGTGCGCCGCTCGTCGGCGATGTCGATGATCGAGTACTTGAAGCAGGGCAGTACCTGGCGCGGCAACTCGGCATTGGGCCGGCCCTTCAGGAGCAGCGTGTTGCCTGCGGCATGCAGCCGCACCAGGGCGTCGACGTTGGCCGGGTCCGAGGCCATGAAGTTGGGCACCTCGACCATCAGGTTGGCCGAGGGGCTGGCCTGCAGCAGATCGTGCAACAAGCTCTCGCTGACGACGTTGAGCGAGACTTTGCCGCCCGAGGCCGGCCAGACGTCGCCGACGGCGTGCAGGAGCTGGGCGACGTCGAGGCTCGCATCGGGGCGCAGCGGAAAGACGGAAAGGCGCGTCGCCGCGACCGTGCGATTGCGGTCGATGAACGGAGAGTAGCCCAGGGCCACCTGGCCGAGGATCGCGACGTCGAGCAAAGTCAAAAGCTCCTGGGCGTTCTTGTCATCCTGAACGCAGTGAAGGATCTCTCGCCAGCGCCGTGATCCTTCGCTTTGCTCAGGATGACAAGGTCGGTCGCCGCGCCGTCAGCCGTTCACGTACTGGAACAACGACAGACGCTGCACCATCGCGTACGACTTCAGCGCTGCATCGTAGCCGCTTTGCTTGTTCTGGAAGTCGGAAATGGCGTGCACCATGTCCACATCTTCGGCGTTCGATCGCTCCGTCGTGCTGGCCAGTTTCTGCGTATCGAGCTGGCCCGAGACGCTGTCGATCCGGTTCAGCACCGCGCCGGCGGCGGCGCGCGCCGTCTGCAGGTTGCCCATCACCGAATCGACGTTGCGCAGGTTGTCCGAGGTCGCCTGGGCGACCTGCGAGGTGGTCCGACCGGTCGACTGCAGGCCGGCGATTGCCTGGTCGAGGGTGGCGAAGACCGAGAGCGTAGGCGTCGACGGCGCGATCTGAAACTGATCGCCGTTGGCGGGCGCGCCGCTGACGCTGACGGTCATGCCGTCGACCGTGATGGCCTGGCCCGAGACGTAGGGCGCTGCCGTCACCGCCGTCGGCAGGCCGTTCTTCGTCACCGCATAGGTCGTGACGCCGCCGCTCACCGAGAAGTTCAGCGCGTAGTTGGCACCCGTCAGTGCGCTCGGATCGACGACGATGCCGCTGTCGATGGTCGCGTTGGCCACGCCGGCCGAGGCAACGGTGACGAACACGCCGTTGCCGGTGCGCGCCGAGAGCCAGCTCGCCTGGCCGTCGCTGGTCAGCGGCAGGTTGGTGCCGGTTTCGGTCCGCGACTGGCCCCCGGTCGCCGCGTACTGCACGCCGCCGGGCGCGTCGACGAAGGGCTTCTGCGTCGCACCCTGGCCGCCGAACAGGTAGGTGCCGGCGCCATCGTTGGCGTTGGCGACGACAAAGAGCTGGTCGCGGATCGACTTCAGCTGGGCGGCGATGGCGGCCCGGTCGGTGTCGCCGTAGGTGGCGTTGCCGCCCGAGACCATCAGCTCGCGCGCGCTCTGCAACAGCTCGCCGGCGGTGCCGAGCGAGCTTTCGGTCTGCGTCATGACGACCTTGCTCGCGTCGACGGCGCGCTGGCTGGTCTCGGTGCGGCTGATGCTGGCCAGCGCCCGCTCGGCGCGCGCCGCGGCGGCCGGATCGTCGCTGGCCTTGGCGACGCGCTTGCCGCTCGTCATCTGGTCCTGCAGCTCGGAGAGATCGGCCTGGCGCTTGCTCAGGGCGTCGATGCCGGCGTCGTAGGCGTTGGCGGTGCTGATGCGCATGGTCGTGGTACCCGGGGATATCTCAATTGCCGATCTGCAGCAGGCTGGTGAAGAGCGACTGCGCGATCTGCAGCATCTTGGCCGCCGCCTGGTAGCTCTGCTGGTACTGAATCAGGCGGGCGGCTTCCTCGTCGAGGTTGACGCCGGAGGTCGCGGCCGCCGCCGATTTCGCGTCGCTGGCGATCGAGGCCGACTGGTCGGCCGCCGCCTTGCCGCTCTGCACGCGCACGCCGATCGTGCCGAGCGCGCTGGCGTAGGCGTCTGTGACATTCATGCCGGGAGCGATGACGCCGCCGGCGAGCACCTGCTGGCCGACGATGGCGGCATCGCGCAGGCCAAGCAGCGCGTTGGCGTTGCCGTTGTCGCTGGCCGGGAAGGCGGTCTTGGCGACGACCAGCGAGTCGGACGTCTTCGGCACGCCGTTCAGCTGCAGTTCGAAGCCGTTCAGGGCGATCGGCTGGCCGGCGACGAAGGCGCCGGTGCCGTTGACGGTCGGCAAGGCGCCGGTGGTGTCGACCAGGCTGTAGCTGTAGTTGCCGAGGTTGTCGGTGAAGGTGATCGTCGCCGTCAGGTTCGGATTGATCGAGGGGCTGACCGCGGCCAGCGACGCGACCGTCGCGGTGCCGGTGTTCGCGGCGTTCGTCGTCGCCGCCACCGGCGACGCGGCGGCGATGCCCTTCGGATCGTCGAGGGCGCGCGCCATGTTGCGCGTCGAGTTCGAGACCGTCTCGAGCAGGAAGCGGTCGCCCGAGGCCGGCGCCGGCGCGGCGACGTCGATGCGAAAGCCGTCGACGACGGAGCCGTTGGCGACCGTGCTCGTCGTGCCGTCGGAAAGGCGCGTCAGCTTGTACTGGCCTACCGGCAGCGAGGGATCGGCCGCGAGCTCGTAGTCGCTCGGCTGCAGCGCCTTGCTGTCGACGGTCGTGATGCTGACGCTCGACACGCGCACGCCGCTGCCGTTGACGAAGGAGGCGACCGGCACGCCGCCGGCCATCGCGTTGTTCGACGAAGGCAGGACCGCGAGCGCGCCGATCGAGAGCAGCGGGGCGCCGGCCGAGGCCGGCGTGCCGAGGTCAAGGCCGAGCGCCTGCTGGTTGTTCAGCTGGCCGGTGATCGCCGAGGCGAGCTGGCCGAGCAGGCCGCGCGCGTCGGCAAGGTCGTGGTTCTGGAAGCGGAGCAGGCCGGCGACCGAGCCGCCGGCGATGAAGCCGTCGGGAAAGGCGCGCGTCACACCGCCTTCGGTGATGCCGAGCTGGACCTTGCTCGGGTCGTAGGCGTCGGGCACCGCGGCGAGCGCCGTCGCGTCGCCGCCGAGAACGAGCTTCTGCGAGCCGCCGAGGAAGACGCCGACCGTGCCGTCGGCGGCAGCCACCGTCGTCACCTGGACGAACTGCGAGAGGTCGCGGATCGCCTGGTCGCGCTGGTCGAGCAGGCTGTTCGGCGCGTGGCCGGTGCCCTGGACGTTGGCGATCTGCCGATTCAGATCGGCGATCTGCGTCGTCAGCGAATTGATCGAGGCCACCGAGGTGCGCAGCTGACTGGTGACACCGGTCTGCAGCGAATCGAGCTGCCCCGCGGCGGTCGTGAAGCGGTCGGCGAGGTCGCCGACGCGGGCCAGCGCCGTCTGCCGCGCCGAGGAGTCCTGCGGCTTGTTGGCGACGTCGACGAAGGCG
The DNA here is from genome assembly GCA_025351025.1 of Burkholderiales bacterium. Taxonomy (GTDB): domain Bacteria; phylum Pseudomonadota; class Gammaproteobacteria; order Burkholderiales; family Burkholderiaceae_C; genus Schlegelella_A. The sequence continues at coordinate 5,402 of JANXWR010000547.1, forward strand.
TTGAACATCTGCTGGGCGCTGTAGCCGAGCCCGGCCTCGCCAGTCTGGAAGACGTTTTCCATCTGCGCGAGCTGGCTGCTGCGCGCTGCGTCGCTGGCGGCGATCGAGCTCGTCGTCGCCGCCTCGCGGGTCAGGAAGTCGCTGTGCGCGCGCGTCACCGTCGCGACGTCGACGCCCTTGCCGAAGAAGCCGGAGCCGGTCTGCTGGCTGAACGAGGTCTGCAGCTCGGCGCTCTGCCGCGAATAGCCGACGGTGTTGGCGTTGGCGATGTTGTTGCCGGTGACGGTGAGCTGGGCATAGCTCGCCGTCATGGCGCGCGAGCCGATGCTGAGCAGCGAAGAAATGCTCATGTCGAAGACCTCATGTCACCGCCTTCTGCACGCGCATCGTCGTGTTGATGACGCGCGAGAGCTTGTCGGCGTAGGCCGGATCGGTGGCGTAGCCGGCGCGCTGCAGGCCCTGCGCGAAGCCGGCCGCCGAGGCGGCGCTGGCCGCGCCCTGCGCCGCCTGCGCGGCGACGCCGGCATAGCGCGGGCTTTCGGTGAGCATCTTGGCGTAGTCGCGAAAGGCGTCCGGGTACGAGGCGTAGGCGCGGAACTTCGCGGTCACCTTCTGCGCCTGGCCGTCGACGACTTCAGTGGTCGTGATCTCGGCGACCGGGCCGGTCCAACCAGCGCCGGCCTTGATGCCGAACAGGTTGTGCGAGTTGCTGCCATCGGCATTGCGAATCTCCTGCTTGCCCCAGCCGGTCTCGTGCGCGGCCTGGCCGATCATAAAGGCCGCGGGGATGCCGCTCTGCGTCTGCGCCGCTCTCGCTGCGTTGCCGTGCAGCTGGACGAAGTCGGTCTGCTTCTGCGTCAGCGGCGTTGTCGACACAGCCGACGCAGCGCCCGCGGCTGCGGCTGCGGCCGATGCGGCGAGCGCCGCCGCGGCGCCGGTACCCATCTGCCGCTCGAGCTGGCGCGCGATCGCGTCGGTGAGGCCGCCGGGCAAGTCTGTCATCTTCGCCGCGTACTGGCTGTCGAGCATCTCGTTGCCGAGCTTGGTGCCCTCGTTCTCGAGCATGCCCGAGCTGACCGTCGCCTCGCGCATGCTCTTCATGATCTGCTGCATGAAGAGCGCCTCGAACTGCTTGGCCGTTTCGCAGATCGCCGCCTTCGGATCGCGCGCCGCCGCGCTGCGCAGGTCGGCAACCGACAGCGTGCTGGTGGCGCTGGTCGGCAGGCCCGAGAGCGGCGGCGAGGAGATCGGCGCGACCATCAGATGACCTCGAGCTCGGCCGTCAACGCGCCGGCCGACTTCATTGCCTGCAGGATCGCGAGCAGGTCCTGCGGCGTCGCGCCGAGCGAGTTGAGCGCCTTGACGACGTCGGCGAGCTTGACCCCCGGCGCCATCTGGATGAGGGCACCGGCCTGCTGGGTGATCGTGATGTCGGCCTTTTCCGTGACCGCCGTCTGGCCGGTCTTCGAGAACGGCCCGGGCTGGCTGACCGAGGGCGTGGTGCTGATCGTCACCGAGAGGTTGCCGTGCGCCACCGCACAGGCGGCCAGCGTCACCGCCTGGTTCATGACGACCGAGCCGGTGCGGGCATTGATGACGACGCGGGCCGCCGGCGATGCCAGCTTGACGTCGAGGTTCTCGATCTCGGCCATGAAATTGACGCGCGCGTCGGCCGAGGCCGGCATGCGAACGCGCACCGAGCGGCCGTCGATCGCGTCGGCGGTGCCGCTGCCCATGCGGTTGTTGATGGCGCGCACCACTTCGCGCGCCGTCGCGTAGTCGTTGCTGCTCAGGTCGAGCTGGATCGAGTCGCCCTGGTTCATCGGCGTGGCGACGCTGCGCTCGACCGTCGCGCCTTCCGGGATGCGGCCGGCGCTGAGGTGGTTGATCGTGACCTTGGAGCCGGCCGCCGCAGCACCGGCGCCGGCGATGATCAGGTTGCCCTGGGCCATCGCGTAAATCTGGCCGTCGGCGCCCTTCAGCGGCGTGGCAATGAGGGTGCCGCCGCGCAAACTCTTGGCGTTGGCGAGCGAGGAGACATTGACGTCGATGGTCTGGCCCGGCTGGGCGAAGGCCGGCAGCTGCGCCGTCACCATCACCGTGGCGATGTTCTTGAGCTGCATGTTCTGGCCGGGCGGCACGGTCACGCCCATCTGCTGCAGCAAGGCAAGCAGGCTTTGCGTGAGGAACGGGGCCGACGTGTTCTGGTCGCCGGTGCCGTCGAGGCCGACCACCAGACCGTAGCCGGTCAGCTGGTTCATGCGAACCCCCTGGACCGAAGCCACTTCCTTGATCCGCGCCGCCTGGGCCGGCGCCGGCCACCACAGGGCGGCACTGGCGAGGAGCGCCGTCAGGATGATCGAGAAGCGCAGGAATCGTTCGGTCGGGGTCATTGCGAAGGCACCATCGTGTGCCTTCGATTCTTCAAGAACTTAAATGGGGAGAACGTTTAAAAAGAAGCGGCTCAACCAGCCTATTCCCTGCGCGTCGGCCTGGGCGCCGCGGCCGCGCTGCTCGATGCGCACGTTGGCGATTTGCGCCGAGGCGACGGAGTTGCCGGACTGGATCATGCGTGGGTCGACCTGGCCGGAGAAGCGCAGCACGTCGACGTTGTGGTTGACGCCGATCTGCTTTTCGCCGGCGATCAGCAGGTGGCCGTTGGCGAGCACGCCGGTGACGACCGCGGTGATCGTGCCCGAGAAGTCGTTCTTGTTCTCGGTCGTGCCGGCGCCGGCCGAGCTGATGGTCGAGCTGCCCGCGGCGCTGGCGCGAGCGAACGAGTTGGCTGAAAGCAGCGGAAACGCGGTGATGCCGGCCGAGAGCTTGCCGCTCTTGTCGATCGAGCTGGTGCTCTTCTGCGTCGCCGAGACCTTCTCGACGATCTGCACAGTCAGCGAATCGCCGACCAGGCGGGCCCGATAGTCCTCGAACAGCGGCCGGTACTGGCCTGACTGGAAGATCGAGCCGTTGTTCACGGCGGCGACCGGGATCACCGGCGGCGCGGCGTAGATCGGCGACGCGATGTCGACCGGCGGGCGCGGATTGAGCTGCTCGCAGCCGGCGAGGCTGGCGAACAGGGCGGCGCAGATG
>JANXWR010000412.1 GCA_025351025.1 Burkholderiales bacterium
GCCGTGCACCACGACCGGGTTCATGCCGACCAGCTTCAACAGCACCACGTCTTCGGCGAAGTCCTGCTGCAGCGCCGGGTCGGTCATGGCGTTGCCGCCGTACTTGATGACGATGGTCTTGCCGTGGAACTTGCGGATGTAAGGCAGCGCCTGGGCCAGGATCTCGGCCTTGTCGCGCGGCGCGACGTGCGAGAGGTCGTGGGTCGCGAGCGCGACGGCGGCGGGCGGTTCGGTCATGGCGGCGGAGCCCGCGGAGGGCGACGAGGAATGCGTCCAGAATCCTACACGCTGCCTGCCGACGCACGACGATGAATCGAATCCCCGACACCGACGCGCGCATCGACGAGCCGGCGCGCACCACGCCGGTGTTCGGCGCGTACGACGTGGTCGTGCTCGGCGGCGGCCCGGCCGGCATCGCCGCCGCCGCGTCGGCGGCACGGCACGGCGCGCGCACCCTGCTCGTCGAGCGCTACGGCTTTCTCGGCGGCATGGGCACCGCCGCCGGCGTCACCAACTTCTGCGGCCTGCACGCCAACGTGCACGGCAAGATCGTGCAAGTGGTGCACGGCATCGCCGACGACCTGCTCGCGCGCATGCGGGCGCTCGACGGGCTGAACGACCCCCACCTCATCTTCGGCCGCATCCACGCCCAAGCCTACGACACGGCGGCCTTCAAGTGTGCGGCCGATGCGCTGCTGCTAGCCGCCGGTGCCGGACTGCTCTTCCACGCCTTCGCCGTCGGCGTCGCCCGGGCCGCGGCCGATGGCGAGATTGACGCGCTGCTGCTCGAAACCAAGTCCGGCCGCGTCGCGGTGCGGGCGCGTTGCTTCATCGACTGCTCCGGCGACGGCGACCTCGCCCACCTTGCCGGCCTGCCGATGGCGCAGGGCGACGCGGCCGGCGCGCTGCTCTATCCGACGCTAATGTTTCGCGTCGGCAACGTCGACGCGGCGCGCGCCGGCGAGGCCTGGTGCAGCATCCCCGATCGCATGGACGACGCCGAGGCCTCCGGCGAGTTCCACTTTCCGCGCCGCGGCGCCATCGTGCGGCCGCAAAAGCACGCCGGCGAATGGCGCGTCAACGTCACGCAGCTGAAGAACGCCGACGGGAGCGCCACCGACGGCACCGACGCGCGCTCGCTCTCCGCCGGCGAGCTCGAAGGGCGCCGCCAGGCGGTCGACTACCTGCGCTTCCTGCGTGCCAAGGTGCCCGGCTTCGAGGCCGCTTACGTGCTCGAGATCGCGCCGCAGCTCGGCATCCGCGAGACGCGTCGCCTCGTCGGCGAAGCGATGCTCACCGCCGACGACGTGCTCGGCTGCGCCGACTTCACCGACACGATCGGCGTCAACGGCTGGCCGCTCGAGCTGCACGTCGCCGGCGACGTCGAGTGGCGCTGGCCGGCAGCGGGTTCGCGCGGCTTCAACCAGCTGCCCTATCGCATGCTGCTGCCGAAGCGTGAGAGCGCGGCCGGCGTGCTCAACCTGCTCGTCGCCGGCCGCTGCGCGTCGATGACGCACGAAGGGCATTCGGCGGCGCGTGTCTCGGGCGCCTGCTTCGCGATGGGCCAGGCGGCCGGGACCGCGGCGGCGCTCGCCCTGCGGCGCGGCGTCTCGCCGCACGAGCTGCCCGTGACCGAGCTGCAGCAGACGCTCGAAGCCGACGGCGCCTTCCTCGGCCGCGGCGCGCCGCCCGCCTGACGAGTCCTCAGGCGGGCTGTTCGACGAGGACGCGGTTCAGGTCAACGTAGAGCGCGCCGTCGAAGTCGCTCTTGAAGTCGTACCAGTCGCCGTCTTCGTCGGCGACGATCTCGTCGTGCAGCGAGCGCGGCAGCGCGACCATCTCGCCGGTCGTGTTGTCGGCCGGGTTGACCCAGGCGAAGATCAGCTTGTCGTCCTTGACGTCGACCAGACGCAGGTCGGCGTCGCCCGAAAACGGCAGCTCGGTGCTGTTGCGCATGACGGTGGCCTTGCAGGCCTCGATGGCGATGTCGTCGAGCCCAAGGCCTGCGGCGAGCACCTTCTCGCGCAAGGCTGGCCAGCCGAAGACGAGACGCGGCTTCAGCAAGGCGCCGACCTCCTTGGCCAGCGCTTCGGCGCGCTCGCCGTAGGCCAGCGCGTAGAGGTCGCGCGCCGCGTCTTCGTGATCCTTCCAGTCGGCGGCGCCGACGACGGGTTGCGCCGCGATCCACTGGCCGCGGCCGACGTCGAGGTAGTTGAACTCCGGATCGAGGCGAAAGACCGACTTGCAGCTCGGGCAGTCGATCTGCTGGAAAATGCCTTCGAGGATCGCCTGGCGGAGGTCGGGCCGGCGGTCGGCGTTGACGCTGTCGACCAGCTTGAAGTCGACCTTGGTGGCGCAGACCGGGCAGACGATCTCGGTGTCTCTGAACAGTGACATGGGCGGGCTCCTTCAGGACCGATCGATCGTCGCGACGCGGCGCCGCGTCATGTCTTCTCGGACTTGAGCTTGGCCAGCCATGCGGCGGCCGGGTGCTTCGGATTCATCTTCTGCGAGAAGAAGGTGGCGTAGAGCTCGGCAAACCATTCGCCGGGGGCGCGGAACTGATAGCCGGTGACGCCCTGCGAGCGCGCGCCCAGGTCGTAGCTGACCCAGTTGCCCCAGTCGGCATAGGCCTCGTGATAG
>JANXWR010000416.1 GCA_025351025.1 Burkholderiales bacterium
CACGCGGCTTTCGCCCACTCCGAGCACATCAACCAATCTATTGATGGAGAGAATCAACATGGCAACTGCGAAGAAAGCGGCGAAGAAAGCTCCGGCGAAAAAGGCGGCGCCCGCCAAGAAGGCTCCGGCCAAGAAGGCGGCGCCGGCCAAGAAGGCTCCGGCCAAGAAGGCCAAGCCTGCGGCCAAGAAGCGGACCCCGAACGCGGCGTTCATGAAGGCGATGACCCCGAGCCACGCGCTCGCGGCGATCATCGGCGACAAGGCGCTGCCGCGCACCGAGGTCACGAAGAAGGTCTGGGAGTACATCAAGAAGCACAACCTGCAAGATGCAGCCAAGCGGACGATGATCAACGCCGACGCCAAGCTGAAGGAAATCTTCAAGAAGGCTCAGGTCTCGATGTTCGAGATGACGAAGCTGATCAACAGCCATCTGAGCTGAGCCGACGCGGCACCTGCCGCGAACGGTCTCCAGGAAAAAGCCGGTGCTCGCACCGGCTTTTTTCTTGTCCGCTGTAGGACCACGCCGGTCGCGCGATGGTCGCGTCATCCGACTGACGCCGCGTTCGCGCGCTTCGATACTCCATGCGTTTCGATTCGGGACGCCAGGAGAAAACCATGAACACACTCAAGCTCTCTACCCTCGCCCAGGCCGCCGCACTCTGCGTCGGCGCTGCCCTGTTCTGCGGCAACGCGCTCGCCGCCAAGGGCGACAAGGTTGCCTACGACCAGGCCAAGACCTCGGCCAAGGCCACCTACGACACCGACAAGAAGGCTTGCGACGCGATGAGCGGCAACGCCAAGGACATCTGCGTCGCCGAGGCCAAGGCCAAGCGGGTCAAGACCGAGGAGAACGCCGAGGCCGCCTACAAGAACACGCCGAAGGCGCGCGAGCACGCCATCCACGAGGGTGCCGAGGCCGACTACAAGGTCGCCAAGGAACGTTGCGACGACAAGGCCGGCAACGACAAGGCCGTCTGCATCAAGGAAGCCAAGGCGATGCTGACGAAGACCCAGGCCGATGCCAAGGCGATGAAGACGGGCACCGAGGCGCGCATGGACGCGAACAAGGACAAGCGCGACGCCGACTACAAGGTCGCGACCGAGAAGTGCGACGCGCTCGCCGGCGATCCGAAGGCCGCCTGCGTGGCCGACGCCAAGGCGCGTTTCGGGAAGTAGACGGCGAAGACTAGAGAGGGCGGCTGCGGTGGTTCTTGAGCCGCGCCGCCAGGCGCGGCTGCCGTAGCCGCGTCAGCGGCCGGCTCGTGTCATGTACCGCTCGAGGAAATCGAGCCGGTCCTGGCCCCAGAACAGCTCGCCGTCCACCATGTAGCTCGGCGCGCCGAACACGCCTGCTTCGATGGCGCGCTGCGAATCGTCCTCGTAGCGCTCGTGCACGGTCTGCGACTGCGAATCGTCGAGCCGGCGCGCGGCGAGGCCGCATTCGTCGAGCATCGCCTGCAACACCGCCGGGTCAGCGATGTTGCGCTGCTCAACCCAGACGCCGCGCATCACGGCGCCGGCGATCTTCATCGCCGCATCGGTGCCATCGGCACTGTCGACGGCGATGATCAGCTTGGCGGCGTCGTGGCTGTCGACCGGAAAGTAGCGCGGCTGCAGGTTGAGCGGCCGGCCCAGGTATGCGCTCCACCGTTGCAGCTCGACCAGGCGATAGGCTTGGCGCTGCGGCGCCCGCTTGCTGAGCGGCAGTCCGCCCGAGACCGGAAAGACCCGGCCCAGATCGACCGGCAGCACGTTCACCTTGGCGCCGGCCGCCGCCGCGATCTCGGCGAAGCGTTCGTGGCCGAGGTAGGTCCAGGGCGATTGCGGCGAAAGGTAGTAGTCGATGGCGGTGCTCAAGCGGCGTCTCCTTCTTCGGCTGAGCGGCGAGTCTAGGCGTTCCCGCCGGATCGCTCAGCGACAGGGATCAGGCGGCGAGCAGCGGCCGCAGATAGCGCCCGGTGAAGCTCGCCGGATTCGCGGCGACCTGCTCCGGCGTGCCTTCGGCGACGACCTGGCCGCCGCCGGCGCCACCCTCCGGCCCCATGTCGACGACCCAGTCGGCGGTCTTGATGACGTCGAGGTTGTGCTCGATGACGACGATGGTGTTGCCGGCGTCGCGCAGCTGGTGCAGCACCTTGAGCAGCAGGTCGATGTCGGCGAAGTGGAGGCCCGTGGTCGGCTCGTCGAGGATGTAGAGGGTGCGGCCGGTGTCGCGCTTGCTGAGCTCGAGCGCGAGCTTGACGCGCTGCGCTTCGCCGCCCGAAAGCGTCGTCGCGCTCTGGCCGAGCCGGATGTAGCCGAGGCCGACGTCGAGCAGGGTCTGGAGCTTCCTCGCAATGTTCGGCACGGCGCTGAAGTAGCCGTGCGCGTCCTCGACGGTGAGGTTGAGCACCTCGGTGATGTTCTTGCCCTTGTAGAGCACCTCGAGCGTCTCGCGGTTGTAGCGCCGGCCATGGCAGACGTCGCAAGGCACGTAGACGTCGGGCAGGAAGTGCATCTCGACCTTGAGCACGCCGTCGCCCTGGCAGGCTTCGCAGCGTCCGCCGGCGACGTTGAACGAAAACCGTCCCGGGCCGTAGCCGCGCTCGCGCGCCGCCGGCACCTCGGCGAACAGCTCGCGGATCGGCGTGAACAGGCCCGTGTAGGTGGCCGGATTGGAGCGCGGCGTGCGGCCGATCGGCGACTGATCGACGCTGATCACCTTGTCGAAGGCCTCGAGGCCGGTGATCGCGTCGTGCGGCTCCGGCTCGGTGTGGCTGTTGTAGAGGCCCTTCGCGACCGCGGCGTAGAGCGTGTCGTTGACGAGCGTCGACTTGCCCGAGCCCGAGACGCCGGTGACACAGGTGAAGAGGCCGACCGGGAACGCCACCGAGACGTTCTTCAGGTTGTTGCCGCGCGCCCCGACGATGTGAAACCAGGCCTCGGCCGGAGGCGGCGCCTGCCGCTCGGGCACCGCGATCTTCAACGTATGCGCAAGGTAGCGGCCGGTCAGCGAATCCGGCGACGCCGCGACCTGCTCGGGCGTACCTTCGGCCATCACCTGGCCGCCGTGAACGCCGGCGCCCGGGCCCATGTCGATGACGTGGTCGGCGGCGCGGATCGCCTCTTCGTCGTGCTCGACGACGAGCACGCTGTTGCCGAGGTCGCGCAAGCGGCGCAGGGTACCGATCAGCCGTTCGTTGTCGCGCTGGTGCAGGCCGATCGAAGGC
>JANXWR010000423.1 GCA_025351025.1 Burkholderiales bacterium
GACCATCCCGACCAAGTTCGCGCAGACCTTCTCGACCGCCGACGACAACCAGCCGGCGGTGACGATCAAGGTCTACCAGGGCGAGCGCGACATGGCCTCTGGCAACAAGTCGCTCGGCGAGTTCAACCTCGAAGGCATCGCACCGGCGCCGCGCGGCATGCCGCAGATCGAGGTCTCGTTCGACATCGACGCCAACGGCATCCTGCACGTCGGCGCAAAGGACAAGGCGACGGGCAAGGAAAACAAGATCACGATCAAGGCGAACTCCGGGCTGACCGAGGCCGAGATCCAGCAGATGGTGAAGGACGCCGAGCTGAATGCCGCCGACGACAAGAAGAAGCTCGAGGTGATCCAGGCGAAGAACGCCGCCGATGCGATGATCCACAGCGTTCGCAAGAGCCTGGCCGAGCACGGCGAGAAGCTCGACGCGGGCGAGAAGGAAAAGATCGAGACGGCGCTGAAGGAGGCCGAAGAGTCGCTCAAGTCCGAGGACAAGACGACGATAGAAGCCAAGACCGAGGCGCTGATGACGGCGAGCCAGAAGCTCGGCGAGAAGGTCTACGCGGACGCCCAGGCGGCCCAGGCGGCGGCGACCGCCGGCGCGCCGGGCGGCGCCGGAGCGGCCCACGAGCCGCAGGCGGCCAAGGCCGACGACGACAACGTCGTCGACGCCGAGTTCAAGGAAGTGAAGAAGGGCTGAAGCCCCGAGTGGGATTGACAGGCAAGCCGCCTGTCATCCTGAGCGCAGCGAAGGATCTCGTCGCCCGCCAAGGCCGAGATCCTTCACTGCGTTCAGGATGACAAGAAGTCGAGGGATGGGAAGGTGATGTGGCAATGAGCAAGCGTGACTACTACGAGGTGTTGGGCCTCGCGAAGAACGCCTCCGAGGAGGAGATCAAGAAGGCATATCGCAAGCTGGCGATGAAGCACCACCCGGATCGCAACCAGGGTGTCGACGGCAAGAAGTCGGAAGAGCAGTTCAAGGAGGCCAAGGAAGCCTACGAAATGCTTTCCGATGCGCAGAAGCGCGCCGCCTACGACCAGTACGGCCATGCCGGCGTCGATCCCAACCTGGGCGGTCGCGGCGGCGGCGAGGGCTTCGGCGGCTTCGCCGAGGCCTTCGGTGACATCTTCGGCGACATCTTCGGCGGCAACGGCCGCGGCGGTCGCGGCGCCGCAGGCCAGCAGGTCTTTCGCGGCAGCGACCTCAGCTACGCCATGGAGATCACGCTCGAGGAAGCGGCGCATGGCAAGGAAACGCAGATTCGCATCCCGGCCTACGAGACCTGCGAAACCTGCAAGGGCAACGGCGCCAAGCCAGGCACCAGCCCGATCAGTTGCACCACCTGCCACGGCTCGGGCGCGGTGCAGATGCGGCAAGGCTTCTTCAGCATCCAGCAGACCTGCCCGACCTGCCACGGCAGCGGCAAGATCATCCCCGAGCCCTGCCTCACCTGCCATGGCCAGGGCCGTATCAAGAAGAACAAGACGCTCGAGGTGAAGATTCCGCCGGGCATCAACGAAGGCATGCGCATCCGCTCCAGCGGCAACGGCGAGCCGGGCCCGAATGGCGGGCCGAACGGCGACCTCTACATCGAGATCCGCATCAAGCCGCACGACATCTTCGAGCGCGACGGCGACGACCTGCATTGCACCGTGCCGGTGGCGATGACGAGCGCCGCGCTCGGCGGCGCGATCGAGGTGCCGACGCTCGGCGGCAAGGCCGAGATCGAGCTGCCCGAAGGCACCCAGCACGGCAAGACCTTTCGGCTGCGCGGCAAGGGCATCAAGGGCGTTCGTTCGAGCTATCCAGGCGACCTGTACTGCCACGTCAGCGTCGAGACGCCGATCAAGCTGACCGAGCATCAGAGAAAGCTCCTGAAGGAGCTCGACGAAGGCTTTCGCAAGGCCGGTGACCGGCATTCGCCGACCTCGAAGACCTGGAGCGATCGCGTGAAGGATTTGTTCAAGGCATAGCCTTGAACAAATCCTGCGGATTCAGGGCTGCACCCTCCCCGCTTCGCTCCCCTCCCGCCGGGCAGGAGGGGCGGACGCCGCCGGCGTCTTCTTTGCAGATGCGTTGAGAATCGCACCATGTCCGCCGGCGCCGATTCGCTTCGATCCATCTTGTTCGCGCTCGGCGCGAACCTCATGATCGCCGTCGCCAAGACGGCCGGCGCCGTGTTTACCGGCTCGTCGTCGATGCTCGCCGAGGCGATCCACTCGTACGCCGATTGCGCCAATCAGGTGCTGCTCATCTGGGGCCTCCGCGAGGCCGAGCACACGCCGGATCCCGAGCACCCGCTCGGCTACGGCAAGGCGATCTACTTCTGGAGCTTCATCGTCGCCTTGATGCTGTTCAGCATGGGTGGGCTGTTTTCGATCTACGAAGGCGTGCGCAAGCTGCACGCGACCGAGCCGATCGCCAACGCCTGGGTGGCGATCGCCATCCTCATGTTCGGCATCGTCGCCGAGAG
>JANXWR010000438.1 GCA_025351025.1 Burkholderiales bacterium
CGCACGTAGATCAGCGTGTTGGCGGTGCCGAGGTCGATGGCGAGGTCCGTCGAAAAATAGCGACGAAAGGATCCGAACATGGTCAGAGAGTTTTGGCGTCGGGCGAGGGTCGGAATCTGTCTCGTGGCGCGAGGCAAATCGGATGACGCCGAGCCCTTCGCAGCGGCGACGAGGGCTGTGAATTAAGCGGGGATAATAACCCATGCCTCCCGGCATAACGACGTTCGAAAGACCTCGTTTCACCCTTGCGCGGCCCGGCCGCGACTGCCCGTTCCGAGCCCATGGCCCTGACCTCCACCGACGTGCGCCGCATTGCCGAGTTGGCGCGCCTCGATCTCGGCGCCGCTGAAGAAGCGCGCATGCTCGAGCAAATCAACAGCTTTTTCCGCATCGTCGAGCTGATGAGCCAGGTCGACACCAGCGGCATCGAGCCGCTCTACACGCCGCTGGCCGCGGTGAGCGACGCCCACCTGCGGCTGCGCGAGGACGTGGTGACGGAGGGCGACGAGCGCGCCGCCAACCAGCAAAGCGCGCCGGCCACAGCCGATGGGCTTTTTCTCGTGCCCAGAGTCATCGAATGACCGACACGCTGCACAGGCTCAGCGTCGCCGCGCTCGGCCGGGCCCTGCGCGACAGGCAGGTGTCGAGCGTCGAGGTCACGACACATCTGCTCGCACGACTTGCGACGTACGAACATCTCGGCGTCATGCTGGCGAGCGACCCCGAGCGCGCCCTCGCCCAGGCGCATGCCGCCGATGCCCGCATCGCCGCCGGCGACGCCGGTCCGCTGGTCGGCGTGCCGATCGCCCACAAAGACATCTTCGTCACCCGCGATCTGCCGACCACCGCCGGCTCGCGCATGCTGGCCGACTACCGCAGCCCCTTCGACGCCACCGTCGTCGCCCGCCTCGCCGAGGCTGGCACGGTGACGCTCGGCAAGCTCAACTGCGACGAGTTCGCGATGGGCTCGAGCAACGAGAACTCGGCCTGGAAGCCGGTGAAGAACCCCTGGGACGAAGGCCGCGTCCCGGGCGGGTCGTCGGGCGGTTCGGCCGCCGCCGTCGCGGCACGACTGATGCCGGCGGCGACCGGCACCGACACCGGCGGCTCGATCCGCCAGCCGGCCAGCTTTTGCGGCATCACCGGCATCAAGCCGACCTATGGCGTGTGCTCGCGCTACGGCATGATCGCCTTCGCCTCGAGTCTCGACCAGGCCGGCGTGCTGGCGCGCAGCGCCGAAGATTGCGCCCTGGTGCTGTCGGCGATGAGCGGCTTCGACGCGCGCGACTCGACCAGCGCCGAGCGGCCGGCCCAGGACTACGTCGCCGCGCTCGGCAGCGCTCGCCCCGGCGCGTCGTCCGGCAAACCCTTGCAGGGCCTGCGCATCGGCGTTCCCAAGGAGTTCTTTCCCGAGGCGCTGGCCAGCGACGTCGAGTCGGCGCTGCGCGCGTCGCTGACCGAGTTCGAGCGGTTGGGGGCGACGCTGGTCGCCGTCAGCCTGCCGCGCACCGAGCTCGCCATCCCCGTGTATTACCTGATCGCGCCGGCGGAAGCGTCGTCGAACCTGTCTCGCTTCGACGGCGTTCGCTACGGCCACCGCGCCGAGCACTACGCCGACCTGCAGAGCATGTACAAGGCGAGCCGCAGCGAGGGCTTCGGCGCCGAGGTGAAGCGCCGCATCATGATCGGCACCTACGTGCTCTCGCACGGCTACTACGACGCCTATTACCTGCAGGCGCAGAAGCTCCGGCGCATGATCGCCGACGACTTCCAGGCCTGCTTCGGTCAGTGCGACCTGATCGCCGGGCCAGCCGCGCCCACCGTCGCCTGGAAGCTCGGCGCCACCAGCGACGACCCGGTCGCCAACTATCTGGCCGACATCTTCACCCTGCCGGCGAGCCTGGCCGGGCTGCCCGGCATGAGCATTCCCGCAGGCTTCGGCAGCGGCGGCCTGCCCGGCGGCACGGCCGGCATGCCGGTTGGCCTGCAGCTCATGGCCAACTACTTCGAAGAAGGCCGGCTGCTGCATGCGGCACACGCGTTCCAGCAGGCGACCGACTGGCACACGCGAAGCCCCGGCGGCGGCGTGCAGGGCGACGCGCGATGACGCATCCCGCCGCCCCGCCCGCGCTGATCCGCGGCTACGAGGTCGTGATCGGCATCGAGACGCATACCCAGCTCTCGACCGTCTCGAAGATCTTCAGCGGCGCCTCGACCGCCTTCGGCGCGGCGCCGAACACGCAGGCCTCCGCCGTCGACCTCGCCCTGCCTGGCACGCTGCCGGTGGCCAACCGCGGCGCCGTCGAGCGGGCGATCCGCTTCGGCCTGGCGGTCAGCGCCCAGGTCGCGCCCTTGTCGATCTTCGCGCGCAAAAACTACTTCTATCCGGATCTGCCCAAGGGCTACCAGATCAGCCAGTACGAGACGCCCGTGGTGCAGGGCGGCGCGGTCGAGTTCTTCGTCGGCGAACAGCTTCATCGCGTCAACCTGACGCGCGCCCATCTCGAAGAAGACGCGGGCAAGTCGATCCACGGCATCGCCCGCGCCGAGGACGAAGCGACGCCCCGGAGCGCACCGCTCGACTTCGCCGGCGACTGGACCGGCGTCGACCTGAATCGCGCCGGCACGCCGCTGCTCGAGATCGTCACCGAGCCCGACATGCGCTCGAGCGCCGAGGCGGTCGAGTACGCGAAGGCGCTGCACACGCTCGTCGTCTGGCTCGGCATCTGCGACGGCAACATGCAGGAGGGGAGTTTTCGCTGCGACGCCAACGTGTCGGTACGGCGTCCCGGCGCCCCTTTCGGCACGCGGCGCGAGATCAAAAACCTGAACAGCTTTCGCTTCATGCAGCAGGCGATCGACTACGAGGTGCAGTGGCAGATCGACCTGCTCGAGGACGGCGGACGGGTGCAGCAGGCGACGGTGCTGTTCGACCCCGAGCACGGCGAGACGCGGGCGATGCGCTCCAAGGAAGACGCGCACGACTATCGCTATTTCCCCGACCCCGACCTGCCGCCGCTGGCGATATCAGTGGAGTGGATCGAGCGCGTGCGGGCCGACATGCCCGAGTTGCCGCGCGAGACATCGGCACGCTTCCAGTCGGACTACGGCCTCGCCGATTACGACGCGCGGATGATGACGCAGAGCAAGGACGTCGCCGCCTACTTCGAGACGGCGGCGCGGCAGAGCGGGCAGGCCAAGCTGGTCGCGAACTGGCTGATGGGCGAGGTCTCGCGGCGCATGAACGCCGGCGCGCTCGCCGCCATTCCGGTGCCACCGGCGCAGCTCGCCGAGCTGGTCTCGCGCATCGCCGATTCGACGGTCTCGAACAATGCGGCGCGGCAGGTCTTCGACGCGCTTTGGCACGACCCGGCGGTCAGCGTCGACGCGATCATCGACGCCAAGGGCCTGCGCCAGATGCGCGACAGCGGCGAGCTCGAGCGCGTCGTCGACGAGGTGATTGCCGCCAACCCGAAGTCGGTCGAGGAATTTCGCGCCGGCAAGGAAAAGGCCTTCAACGCCCTGGTCGGCCAGGCGATGAAGGCGACCCGCGGCAAGGGCGATCCGGCGCTGCTCAATGCGCTGCTGCGCGCCCGGCTCGTCGCCAAGGAGTAGCGGCCCGGGGCCGGGGCCGCGCCGCCCTAGTTCGAGGCCGACTTCTGGCCGGGCACCGGCGGCGCCGTGATCGGCCCGAGCGAGCCGGCCGGCGCACCGGCCCAGAGTTTTTTCAGGCGCGCCAGCTCGGCGTCGTAGAGGCCGTTGATGCGTACCACCTCGACCTGCTGGTTCTGCACGAGCGCCTTTTGCGCGTCGAGGGCGGCATCGTTGGCGTCGAGGGCGGATTTGAGCTTGGCCGGCAACTGCTTCCCGACATAGAACTCGGCCTCGTCGAGCAAGGGCTTCCGCTCGGCCTTGAGCAGGTTAATGCGCGCCTCGGAGATGCGCACCGAGTTGCCGATGTTGTCGAGCGCCTTGGCCCGCGCCTTGGCATGGGCTGCCTCGTCGGGAAAGCGGTTGAGCAGGTTGCGGTCGCGACGGACGGCATCGTTCCTTGCCGCCCGCTCGGCGGCGGCGTCGCGCTCGCGCTGCTCGAGCGCGGCGCGCTCGTCGGCGGTGGGCGTCGGCGGCATGATGCGGTTCGGCGAGCCGTCGGCGTTGAGCACCCGCTGGTCGCGGTTCAGGCATTCGGCGATCGGCCGATCCGAGGTCAGCTTCTTGCCATTGGCGTCGATGCAGCTGTAGATCGGTGCCCGAGGCGTCTGGGCCCAAGCGGCAGTGCCGAGGGTCGCGGCGGCGAGAAGCAAGGCGGCGCGGCAGGCGGCCGGCGCCGTGCGGCGAGGCGAGGGGGCGGCGATGCGGCGGCTGGCGGCCGCCTCAGGCACCGTATCGGTCTCGGTAGCGCACAACGGCGTCGAAATGGGCGGCCAGCGGCGAGTCGTCATCCGAGTTCAGAAAGTCCAGCAGGTCGGCAAGCGTGGCTATGGAGATCACCGGCAATCCGTGATCCCGCTCGAATTCCGTGACGGCCGATTGCGCCGAGAGCTTGTCGTCGGTGCCACCCCGCTCCATGCGATCGAGCGCGATCAGGACGGCCACCGGTGTCGCGCCCTCGCGACGGATCAGTGCGACCGATTCGCGCTTGGAAGCGCCATCGGTGATCACATCATCGACGATCACGGTACGGCCGCGCAACGGTGCGCCGACCACGATGCCGCCCTCGCCGTGATCTTTTGCTTCCTTGCGGTTGTAGGCGAAGGGCAGGGCCCGGCCGCGCAGGCCGAATTCGATGGCGACGGCGGCGGCCAGGGTGATTCCCTTGTAGGCCGGCCCGAACAGCATGTCGAAGTGGAGCCCCGAAGCGACGAGGCGGCGCGCATAGAATTCCGCGAGGCGCAACAACTTGGCGCCATCGTCGAACAGGCCCGCGTTGAAGAAGTACGGCGAAAGCCGCCCCGCCTTGGTCCTGAACTCGCCGAATCGCAGCACCCCGGCATCGACGGCGAACTCGACGAACTCGCGCGCCACGTTGTCGTCGGGGGCTGGCCTGCTCATCTGGGAACCTCGGTGTTTCGCCTTGTCTCGCTGAACCTGAACGGCATCCGCGCGGCAGCGGCCAAGGGCTTCGAGGCCTGGGCCGAAGGCGTGGGCGCCGATTGTATGGGCGTGCAGGAGGTGAAATGCCAGGCCGACACGGTCGAGGGACGCTTCGACAAGGTGGCCGGCATGAAGGGCTGTTTCCACTTCGCCGAGAAGAAGGGCTACTCCGGCGTCGGCCTCTACAGCCGCAAGCGGCCGAGCGCGGTGCGGCTCGGCTTCGGCGACAAGGAATTCGACGCGGAAGGTCGCTACGTCGAGGCGCGATTCGACCGCACGGCGCGCAAGAAATTGCCCGAGCTCAGCATCGTCAGCTGCTATTTTCCGAGCGGCTCGTCGGGCGAGCACCGCCAGGCGGCGAAGTACCGCTTCCTCGACCGAATGGCGCCTTACCTCGAAAAGCTCGGCAAGGAACGCGAGGTCATCGTCGTCGGCGACCTCAACATCGCGCACAAGGAGATCGACCTCAAGAACTGGAGAGGCAACCGCAAGAACAGCGGCTTCCTGCCCGAGGAACGGGCCTGGATGACGCGCCTGTTCGAGGAGCTCGGCTTCGTCGACGTGTTCCGCACCCTCAACCCGCACCCCGAGCAGTACACGTTCTGGAGCAACCGGGGCGAAGCCTGGGCGAAGAACGTCGGCTGGCGCATCGACTACCACCTGGCGACACAGAAGGTCGCCGCGCTCGCGCGAAGCGAGCACATCTATCTCGAGCAGCGCTTCAGCGACCACGCGCCGCTCGTCATCGACTACGACTTCAATTTATGAGGCCCCCACGCTCACTTCGTTCGCTGCCCCCCGAGGGGCCGCGGCGCTTTGGGGCGGCCCGGCGGGCGCCGATTCACCGTTTAACCGGAGCCAACATGACACTGCAAGCCATCGAAGTCGAGACCGCGCCGAACCCGGTCGCCAGCATCATCATCCTGCACGGCCTCGGCGCCGACGGCAACGATTTCGTCTCGCTCGTCGACGAGCTCGATCTGAAGAGCGTCGGCCCGGTGCGCTTCATCTTTCCGCATGCGCCGACGCGGCCGGTGACGCTCAACGGCGGCTACGCGATGCGCGCCTGGTACGACATCTACGGCCTCGACGCGAAGGAGCGTCGCGAAGACGAGGCGGGCCTGCGCGAATCGCAGGCGCTCGTCGAG
>JANXWR010000010.1 GCA_025351025.1 Burkholderiales bacterium
GTGATCGAGGCGAGCGACGTGCGGCCGAGCGTGAAGGAGCAGGTCGAGTCGCTCGGCGGCAAGTTCATCGACGTGCCTTACGAGACCGCCGAGGAGAAGGAAGCGGCCGTTGGCGTCGGCGGCTATGCCCGGCCGATGCCGCAGAGCTGGCTCGACCGGCAGAAGGTCGAGGTCGCCAAACGGGTCGCCGCCGCCGACGTCGTCATCTCGACGGCGCTGATCCCGGGCCGCGCCGCGCCGGTGCTGATCACCGACGACATGGTGAAGAGCATGAAGCCGGGCTCTGTCATCGTCGACATCGCCGCCGGCAAGGGACCTGACGGCAAGGGCGGCAACTGCCCGCTGAGCGTGGCCGACCAGACCATCGTCGCGCACGGCGTGACCATCGTCGGCGAGACCAACCTCGCCGCGCTGGTGGGCGCCGACGCCTCGCAGCTCTATGCACGCAACGTGCTCGATTTCCTCAAGCTCGTGCTGAGCAAGGAAGGCACGTTCTCAGTGCCGATGGACGACGACATCGTTGCCGCCTGCCTGATGACGCAAGGTGGCGAAGTCAAGCGTAAATGAAGAACATGACATCCTGAGCGAAGCGAAGGATCTCGTCGCAGGCCGAGACCCTTCGCTTCGCTCAGGGTGACAACCCGAGGAAAGACATGGACATCGTTTCGCACACCGTCATCAACCTGATCATCTTCGTGCTCGCGATCTACGTCGGCTACCACGTCGTCTGGACTGTCACGCCGGCCCTGCACACGCCGCTCATGGCGGTGACCAATGCGATCTCGGCGATCGTCATCGTCGGCGCCATGCTGGCCGCCGCGCTCACCGAGACGACGCTCGGCAAGACCATGGGCGTGCTCGCGGTCGCGCTGGCCGCGGTCAACGTCTTCGGCGGCTTCCTCGTGACGCGGCGAATGCTCGAGATGTTCAAGAAGAAGGAGAAGAAGGCGCCGCCGGCGGAGGTCGCGGCCAAATGAGCCTCAACCTCGCCACCCTGCTCTACCTCGTAGCCAGCGTCTGCTTCATCCAGGCGCTGAAGGGGCTGAGCCACCCGACGACCTCGATCCGCGGCAACGTCTTCGGCATGACCGGGATGGCGATCGCCGCGGTCACGACCGGCGCGCTGATCGTCAAGCTGCTCGAGTCGTACCAGCTGCCGGTGCCGATCGGCCTCGGCTGGATCCTGCTCGGCCTGGTCGTCGGTGGCGGCTACGGCGCCTGGCGCGCGCGCACTGTCGAGATGACGGCGATGCCCGAGCTGGTCGCCTTCTTCCACAGCATGATCGGCTTGGCCGCGGTGTTCATCGCCGTCGCTGCCGCGGTCGAGCCCTACGCCTTCGGCATCGTCGCCCGACCGGCGGCCGGCGCGGCGATCGATGCGATCCCGCCTGGTAACCGGCTCGAGCTGATCCTCGGCGCGGCGATCGGCGCGATCACCTTCAGCGGCTCGGTGATCGCCTGGGGCAAGCTCTCGGCTAAATACAAGATCCGCGTCTTCCAGGGCGCGCCAGTGACGTTCAAGGGCCAGCACTGGCTCAACCTCGCGCTGGCGATCGCGATGCTCGTCTTCATCGTCGGCTACACGCACTCCGAGAGCCGCGCCGACTTCTACCTGGTGCTGGCGATCGCCTTCGTGCTGGGCGTGCTCATCATCATCCCGATCGGCGGCGCCGACATGCCGGTGGTGGTCTCGATGCTCAACAGCTACTCCGGCTGGGCCGCGGCCGGCATCGGCTTCTCGCTCAACAACGCGATGCTCATCATCGCCGGCTCGCTGGTGGGATCGTCGGGCGCGATCCTCAGCTACATCATGTGCAAGGCGATGAACCGCTCGTTCTTCAACGTCATCCTCGGCGGCTTCGGCGGCGAGGGTGGGCCGGCGGCGAGCGGCAAGGCCGAGCCGAGGCCGGTCAAGAGCGGCAGCGCCGACGACGCCGCCTTCGTGCTCGGCAATGCCGAGACCGTGATCATCGTGCCCGGCTACGGCCTGGCGGTGGCGCGCGCGCAGCACGCCGTGAAGGAGCTCGCCGCCAAGCTCACCGCCAAGGGCATCAGCGTCAAGTACGCGATCCACCCGGTGGCCGGCCGCATGCCGGGGCACATGAACGTGCTGCTCGCCGAGGCCGAGGTGCCTTACGACCAGGTCTTCGAGATGGAAGACATCAACGGCGAGCTCGGCCAGACCGACGTCGCCATCATCCTCGGCGCCAACGACGTGGTGAACCCGGCCGCGCACACCAAGGGCAGCCCGATCTACGGCATGCCGATCATCGAGGCCTACAAGGCGAAGACGATCATCGTCAACAAGCGCTCGATGGCGGCGGGCTACGCCGGCCTCGACAACGAGCTGT
Source organism: Burkholderiales bacterium (assembly GCA_025351025.1). Lineage (GTDB taxonomy): Bacteria > Pseudomonadota > Gammaproteobacteria > Burkholderiales > Burkholderiaceae_C > Schlegelella_A. Next base: position 2,352 of record JANXWR010000010.1, read on the forward strand.
TCTACATGGACAAGACGATGATGGTCTTCGGCGACGCCA
>JANXWR010000106.1 GCA_025351025.1 Burkholderiales bacterium
GGCCGCAGCCAGAGGTGGAAGGTGTTGCCGAGGATGATCTCGGCGCCCATCGCCTCGAGCGAGGCCGGCGCCACGCCCTTGACGCTGCCGTAGGTGCCGACCGGCATGAAGACCGGCGTCTCGACCGTGCCGCGGCGAAGCGCGAGCCGGCCGCGTCGCGCCTGCCCTTGGGTGGCGAGAAGGGTGAAAGAAAGCATGGGCCGGATTGTCGCCGCAGCAGCGCGGTCGCCCGGGTTCAGCGCGGCTCGCGCACGAGCATGAGCAAGGTCTTGTGCCGATCCTCGACGACGAGAAGCCGCCCGTGCGTGTCGATCGCCATGCCGGCCGGCGCGCCGAGCGGCCGCACTCCAGGCGCCGCCGTCCAGCCGCCGATCCAGACCCGCGCCGCACCCACCGGCCTGCCCCGGGCGTCGAGCTTGAAGCCGACGACGCGATGGCCGCCGGCGCGGTAGCCGTGCCAGGCGACCACCAGTTGTCCGGCGAACGGATTCTCCGCCGCCGCCGGCACCGCGATCAACTGCAACGGCGCCGCGTGCGCTGGCCACAGCACGGCCGCGGGCTCGGTCTTGCCGCAGTCGAAGCGTCCCTCGTAGCCGCGCGCCGGCGTGCGTGGCCCCGTGCAGTACGGCCAGCCGTAGTGCGCGCCTTCGCGCAGCACGTTCAGCTCCTCGGGCGGCGCCGTTTCGTCGGGGTAGTCAATCGAGTTCTCGCCCTGCAGCAGCAGGTTCGGGCCGGACACGAAGGCCAGTGCGACCGAGTTGCGCAGACCGCGTGCAAAGGGCTTGATCGACTGCAATGCGAAGTCCCGGCCGAGCGTCGCTTCGTAGACCGCGGCGCGCGGCTGTGCACCTTCGGTCTCGGGGCAGGGCACGGCCTGCGTGCCGGCGTCGTCGCGGCAGGCGTCGCTCGCCGAACCGACGTTGACGTACAGCCTGCCATTGGCGCCGAAGACGATTTCCTTGAGCGGATGTGCTCCGGTGGCCGGCAAGCCGTCGATGACGACCTCCGGCTCGATCGGCGCTCCAGGCGACCCGATCGCGATGCGCGAAATGCGACCGGCCTCGCCGAGCCAGACGCGGCCATCCGGGCCGAGCGCGAGGCCAAGCGGACGGTCGAGCCTCTCCGCCAGAACGGTGAAGGTCGGTGGCACCGGGCGCTCGCCCGGTGCGGGCAGGCTGAACTCGAGCAGGCGGCCTCGACCCGGCTCCCAGCTGCCCATATCGACGAGCCAGAAGCGACCGGGCGAGACCTCGAGCAGGCGACGCGGAAAGCGCAGGCCTGACGAACCATCGGCGAGCAGTGCGACGCAGTAGCCCGGCGGCGTCTGCAGATCGACGCGGGCAAAGCCGGCGCAGCTGCCGCGCGTCGCGTAGGGACCGGTCGCGGCGGCCGTGCAGGACACCGCCGTCGTCGCCGCGGCAAGCGCCGCGATGATCGTGGCGGCGGGCCGACGCATGCGCTCGAAGCCTCGTGTCATGTCGTCATCGCCGGACGTCGCAGCAGCATCGCATCGCCATAGCTGAAGAAACGATAGCGCGCGTCGATCGCGTGACGGTACAGCGCCATCGCGTGCACGTGGCCGGCGAATGCCGAGATGAGCATGAGCAGCGTGCTCTTCGGCAGGTGGAAATTGGTGAGCAGGAGATCGACGACGCGAAACTCGAAGCCTGGCGTGATGAAGAGGCCGGTCTCGCCGCTCGCGGGCGCCAGCGCCGCATCGCTGCCGCCAGCGAGCGCCGCCGATTCGAGCGCGCGCAAGCTGGTCGTGCCGACGGCAACGACGCGGCTGCCGCGCGCTTTCGCCCGGGCGACTGCCTCGATGGCGGCGGCGCCGACCTCGTAGCGCTCGCGGTGCATGACGTGCTCGGCAAGGTTGTCGCTGCGCACCGGCTGAAAGGTGCCGGCACCGACGTGCAAGGTCACCGCGCAACGCTCGACGCCGCGCGCCGCCAGCGCGGCCAGCAGGCCGGCATCGAAGTGCAGCGCCGCAGTGGGCGCGGCCACGGCGCCCGGCCGCGCGGCGAACACCGTCTGGTAGCGACGCTCGTCGTCGGCCGCGTCGTCGCGGGCGATGTAAGGAGGCAGCGGCACATGGCCGTGACGCTCGAGCAGGGCGAACGGGTCGTCCGGAAAGCGCAGCTCGAAAAGCGACCCATCGGCGCCGCTCCTGCCCAGCACCTCCGCCTCGAAGCCATCGGCCGCCGTGCCGAAGCGGATCGTGCCGCCGGCCTTCGGCGACTTGCTCGCGCGCAGGTGGGCCAGCACACGATGCCCCGGCTCGACGCGCTCGACCAGCGCTTCCACTGCGCCGCCGCTCGCCTTGGCGCCGAGCAGTCGCGCTTTCACCACCCTGGTGTCGTTGACGACGAGCAGGTCGCCCTCGCGCAGCAGCGCCGGCAGGTCGAGGAAGCGACGGTCTTGCGCCACCTCGCCGGTGCCGTCGAGCAGGCGCGAGCCGCTCCGCTCGGGCGTGGGGTGCTGCGCGATCAGCTCCGGCGGCAGCGCGAAATCGAAATCGCCGAGCGTGAATGAAGAAGGTGGGAGAGGTGTCGTCATTCTGAGCTGGCCGGCGGGCAAAATTCTCCCATGCCCTCTTCTCCCACCGCGAGCGCCGAGCCGGCGCCGCGCCGTGCAATCACGGCGGCCGACAAGGCGCTCGAAAAGCTCGGCCTGGTTCGCGACATCGATCTCGCGCTGCATCTGCCGCTGCGCTATGAAGACGAGACGAGGGTGGTGCCGATCGCAACGCTGCGCGACGGCGAGACCGGGCAGGTCGAAGCGACCGTCGCCGAATCGCGCATCCAGTTCCGGCCGCGCCGCCAGCTCGTCGTCACCCTGAAGGACGAGCACGGCGACGACCTGGTGCTGCGCTTCCTGCACTTCTATCCGTCGCAGCAGAAGACGCTGGCCGTCGGCCGCCTGGTGCGTGCGCGCGGCGAGGCGCGCGGCGGCTTCTTCGGGCTCGAGATGGTGCACCCGGCGGCCAAGGTGGTGACGGCCGGGGCGCCCTTGCCGACCTCGCTGACGCCGGTCTACCCGACCACGGTGCAACTCTCGCAGGCGGTGCTGCGCAAGGCGGTGGCCGGCGGCCTGGCACGCGCCGACCTCGACGAGATCGTTCCGCCGGCACTCATGCCTGCGCGCCTGCCGACGCTGCGCGAAGCGCTGCGCCGCCTGCACGAGCCGGCCCCCGGCCTCGACGCGCAGCCGCTCGAGGATCGATCGCATCCGGCCTGGCAGCGGCTCAAGTTCGACGAGCTGCTGGCGCAGCAGCTTTCGCAATTGCAAGCCAAGCGCGAGCGCGAACGCCAACGCGCACCGGTCCTCCGGCAAGGTCGTGGCGGCCTGCACGAATCGCTGCTCGCGCAACTGCCGTTTCAGTTGACGCCGGCACAACGGCGCGTCGCCGACGAGATCGCCCGCGACCTCGGCCGCGCCGTGCCGATGCATCGGTTGCTGCAGGGCGACGTTGGCTCGGGCAAGACGGTGGTCGCCGCGCTCGCCGCCACCGTCGTCATCGGCGCGGGCTGGCAGTGCGCGCTGATGGCGCCGACCGAGATCCTGGCCGAGCAGCATCTGAAAAAGCTCGTCGGCTGGCTGGCGCCGCTCGGCATCACGGTGGCCTGGTTGACCGGCAGCCGCAAGGGGAAGGCACGCGCGAAGATGCTGGAGCAGGTCGCCTCGGGCGAGGCGGCGCTCGTCGTCGGCACGCACGCCGTGATCGAAGAGCAGGTGCGCTTCGCGCGGCTCGGCCTGGCGATCATCGACGAGCAGCATCGCTTCGGCGTGACGCAGCGGCTGGCGCTGCGCGCCAAGCTTGTGGATCAAACTGGGCCCTCCCCTGCGAGGGGGAGGGACGGGGAGGGGGCGGGCCCATTGCACACCGAAGGCGAAGATCGAGCGCAGCTCGGGCCTCGCCTCGAGCCGCACATGCTGATGATGAGTGCGACGCCGATCCCGCGCACCTTGGCGATGACGTTGTTCGCCGACCTCGACGTCAGCACCATCGACGAGCTGCCGCCCGGCCGCACGCCGGTCGAAACGCGGCTCTTTTCCGACAGCAAGCGCGACGAGGTGATCGCCCGCATCCGCGACGAGGCGGGGCGTGGCCGGCAGGTCTACTGGGTCTGCCCGCTCGTCGAAGCATCGGCGGCGCTCGACCTGCAAAACGCCAGGGAAACGCACACCCAGCTCTGCGAGGCTTTGCCCGACATGATGATCGGCCTGATCCACGGTCGTATGCCGGCCGCGGAGAAGACGGCCGTGATGTCGATGTTCGCCGGTGGCCAGATCGCCGTGCTCGTCGCCACCACCGTGATCGAGGTCGGCGTCGACGTGGCGAATGCCTCGCTGATGGTCGTCGAGCATGCCGAGCGCTTCGGCCTGTCGCAGCTGCACCAGCTGCGCGGTCGCGTCGGCCGGGGCCCGACGGCGAGCGTCTGCGTCCTGCTTTACACCGCGCCGCTTTCGGATGCGGCCAAGGCACGGCTCAAGGCGATGCTCGAAACCGGCGACGGCTTCGAGATCTCGCGCCGCGACCTGGAAATCCGCGGCCCGGGCGAAATGCTGGGCGCGCGCCAGTCTGGCGCCGCCTTGCTGCGCTTTGCCGACCCGCTCGAAGACGAGGCCCTGCTCCTCGAGGCGCGGCGGGTCGCCGAGGCCCTGCTCGAGTCGCACCCGGTGCTCGCCGACCGGCATGTCGAGCGCTGGCTCGGCGACCGCGCGCACTACCTGAACGCCTGAGACGAAACGCCAGGAACCGCCCCTGTCGAGGGACTACCATTCGCGCCGGAGTAGTTTCACCAACCGAACGGAGGATCCGATGGCCTTGATCGATCGCGTGCAGTCCATTCTGCTTAGGCCCAAGCAGACCTGGCCCGTCATCGCCGCGGAAGGCGGCGATGTGGCGTCCATCTACACCAGCTACATCTTGATCCTCGCCGCGATCCCGGCCATCGCCAGCTTCGTTGGCCTGACGCTGATCGGCGTCGGCGCCTTCGGCGTGAGCTACCGGGTTCCGATCCTGACCGGGCTGGTGCAGATGTGTGTCGGCTATGTGCTTTCGCTGGTCATGGTGTTCGTGCTGGCACTGATCGTCAACGCACTGGCGCCGACCTTCGGCGGCACCAAGAACCAGGTCCAGGCGCTCAAGCTCGTGGCCTACGGCTCCACCGCCGGCTTCATCGGCGGCATCTTCAGCTTGATCCCGATGCTCGGCATCCTCGGCCTCGTCGCCGCCTGCTATTCGATCTACCTCATTTACACCGGCATCGCCGTGCTGATGCGCTGTCCGCCCGACAAAGCCGGCGTCTACACGACCGTGGTCATCGTCTGCGCCATCGTCGCCGGCATCATCCTCGCCGTCGTGTCGTCGATGTTCTCGCCGATGGGGCGGATGGGCATGGGCGGCCTCGCCGCGCGCGGCGCCATGCCAGGGGCCGACGTCGTCATCAAGACCCCCGACGGCGCCAACGTGACCATCAACTCCGGCAGCATGGCCGAGATGGCCAAGCGCATGGAAGACGCCGGCAAGCGCATGGAGTCGGCGCAGAAGTCCGGCGACAGCGCCGCCGCCGGCAAGGCGATGGGTGAAATGATGGGCGCAATCACCGGCGGCAACGCCGCGCCGATCGCCGCGTCGGACCTGAAGACGCTGCTGCCCGAATCGGTGGGCGACATGAAGCGCACCTCGTTCGAGGCGAGCGGCAACCAAGCGATGGGCATCGCGGTCTCGAACGCCAAGGCCTCGTATGGCAACGGCGATCGCAACCTCAACCTCTCGATCACCGACACCGGCGGCCTCGCCGGCATAGCCGCCTTGGCCGGATGGGCCAACATGACGATGGACAAGGAAACCGACGGCAAGGTCGAGAAGGTCTACAAGGACGGCGCGCGGACCATGCACGAGGAATACCAGAAAGACGGCAGCCGCGGCGAGGTGACCGTGATCCTCGCCAACGGCGTCATCGTCGAGGCCGAAGGCAGCAAGATGGACGTCGACTCGCTGAAGAAGGTGATCGCCGGCGTCGACCTCGGCAAGATCGAGGCGATGAAGCGAGCCGCCAAGTAGCGTCGGCCGCGATCTTGCGACTCGCACCCACGCTCACTTCCCACTCCACGGAAAGCCCCATGACCACACGGATCACGCTGCAAACGCTCTGCCTGCTCGCCCTGGCCACACCCGTTCTCGCCTTCGCGCAGACGCCTTCCACGCTCGACAAGATCAAGCAGGGCGGGACCATGACGCTCGCCTACCGCGAGGCCTCGATCCCGTTCTCGTACCTCGACGACAAGGCCAAGCCGACCGGCTTTGCCTACGAGATCTGCGAGAAGATCGCCGACCGGGTGAAGGCCGCGACCGGCCGCGCCGACATGCAGAAGCAGTACCAGGCGGTGACCTCGGCCAACCGCATCCCGCTGCTGCAGAACGGCACCATCGATATCGAGTGCGGCTCGACGACCAACAACTCCGAGCGCGGCAAGCAGGTCCAGTTCGCGACCAACTACTTCTACACCGGCACCAGGTTCCTGGTGAAGGCGGGCACGCCGGTCACCAAGCTATCCGACCTCACCGGCAAGCAAGTGGTATCGACCACGGGCACGACCAACTTCCAGATCATCCGCCGCCTGAACGAGGAGCAAAAGCTCGGCATCGACCTGCTCGGCGCCAAGGACCATGCCGAATCGGCGCTGATGGTCGAGACCGGCCGGGCCGTCGCCTTCGCCATGGACGACATCCTGCTCTACGGTCTGAAGGCAAGCTCGCAGAACCCGGCCTCGCTCGCCGTCGTCGGCGAGGCGATCCAGGTCGAGCCCTACGCGATCATGATGCGGAAGGACGACCCGTCGTTCCAGAAGCTGGTCGACGACACGCTGGCCGCCATGATGAAGAGCGGCGAATTCGAAGCGCTCTACAAGAAGTGGTTCCAGTCGCCGATCCCGCCCAAGGGCATCAACCTGAATGCGCCGATGAGCAAGGAGCTGGTCGACAACATGAAGGCCCTGAGCGACAAGCCCGCGACATGATGCCCCCACGCTCCCTGCGGTCGCTGCCCCCCGAGGGGGCGCGGCCGCCCTTGGGAGCGGCCCGGCGGGCGGCCGGACCCGTCGGCCAGCCATGACCCTTACGGAGCTGCGCTATGTCGTCGCCGTCGCGCGCGAGAAGCACTTCGGGCGCGCCGCCGAGGCGTGCTCGGTGTCGCAGCCGACGCTCTCGGTTTCGATCAAGAAGCTCGAAGAAGAGCTCGACGTGCGCATCTTCGAACGCGGCGCCAACGAGGTGAGCGTGACGCCGCTCGGCGAAGAGATCGTGCGCCAGGCGCAGGCGGTGATCGAAGGCGCCGC
>JANXWR010000135.1 GCA_025351025.1 Burkholderiales bacterium
GACGGATAGCGGAAGGTGACGTCGTCGAGCGTCACCGACGCGCCGCCGGTGCGCGCCGGCAGCGGCCGTGGCAGCGCCGGCGTCACCACCTTTGACTGCAGTGCCAGCAGCTCCATCAGCCGCTCGGTGGCGCCGGCCGCGCGCAGCAGGTCGCCGTACACCTCCGACAGCACGGCGACGCTGCCGACCAGGATGACCACATAGATGACCGTCTGGCCCTGGTGGCCGGCGCTGATGTCGCCGCGCATCACGGCCTGCGTGCCTTGATAGAGCCCCCACAGCATGGCGCCGAAGGTGGCGCTGATGACGAAAGCGACCAGGAACGAACGCATCTGCGTGCGTCGCACGGCGGTGCCGAAGGCGCGCTCGGTCGAGGCCGAGAAGCGGTCGGCCTCGCGATCTTCCTGCAGGTAGCTCTGGACCACCGGCACGGCGTTGAGGACCTCGGCGGCGATCGCGCTCGAGTCGGCGATGCGGTCCTGGCTGGCGCGAGAGAGGCGGCGGACGCGGCGGCCGAAGTAGAGCGACGGCAGGACGACGAGGACCAGGATGCCGAGCACCTGGGTCATCACCACCGGGTTGGTGATGACGAGCATTGCCATCGCGCCGACGCCCATCACGGCGTTGCGCAGGCCCATCGACAGGCTCGAGCCGACGACCGTCTGCACCAGCGTCGTGTCGGTGGTCAGGCGCGACAGCACCTCGCCGGTTTGCGTCGTCTCGAAGAACTCGGGGCTTTGCCGGACCACGTGCGAATAGACGGCGTTGCGCAGGTCGGCGGTGACGCGCTCGCCGAGCCAGCTCACCATGTAGAAGCGCGCCGCCGAGAACACGCCGAGCGCGACGCCGACGCCGAACAGGGCGAAAAAGTGGTCGCGCAACGCCATGACGCGGGCGCCCGGGTCGGTGGCGACCAAGCCCTGGTCGATCAGCGAACGCAGGGCGACCGGGAAGACGAGCGTGCTGGCCGCCGCCAGCACCAGGAAGACGGCGGCCAGGACGATGCGGCCGCGATAGGGGCGCAGAAAGGGCAGCAGCCCGGCCAGGGAACGGACGTCGTGCGCCGGTTTCGGATGAGACGAAGACGTGGCGGGCATCGGCAAAGTTTAGGCGAGGCGGCCGGAAAAGACTTGGCGAAAGAAAGCCCATGCAAACAAAGCATGCGCAATGAAAGCCTTGACATTCATTGCCTAAGCACGTATGTTTCACCCATGTCTCGCGCTCCCATCCCCGCCAACTTCTATCGTGCCGCCGGCTACTGCGCCGACGAGAGCGTCGGCTACCTGATGAAGCGGGTGCTGCTGGGCATTGCCCAGGCTGCCGACAAGCGGCTCGAGCCGCAAGGCATCACGCACGCCCAATGGGGGCCGCTCTTCATGCTGCGCCGGTTCCGCGCTTCGACCGTGGCCGAGCTGGCACGCGAGCTGCAGACCGACCCCGGGGCGATGACGCGGCTGCTCGACCGGCTCGAGGGCAAGGGCTTTTGCCGGCGCAACCGCTCCACCGACGACCGTCGCGTCGTCAACATCGAGCTCACGCCTGAAGGCGAGATCGCTGCCGACAAGGTTCCTGCCGAGCTGGCGCAGGTCATGAACGAGCATCTCGCGGGTTTTTCGAAGACCGAATGGACGCAACTGAAGAATTTTCTGGAACGCATGCTGGTCAACGGCGAAGCGGCTGCCGGGAGGACGGTGAAATGAGCCGCTGCACCGCCGATTCGAAGTCGCGCGCGAAGGCCGTGGCGCGCACGCTGACGACGATCGTCATCGCCCTGACCTCGACCATCGTCATCGCCCTCGCCGGTTGCGCCAACCCCTCGGGCATCGTCTCGAAGGCGAAGCTCGTCGACCCGGCCAAGGTCGGCGTCTCGTCCACTCCCGGCAGCGCCGCGCTCACCGCCGACTGGTGGCAGGGCTTCGGCGACCCGACGCTGAGCGCGCTGATCGACCAGGCCGTCGCCGGCTCGCCGAGCCTGCGCGTGGCGCAGGCCCGCGTCGCGCGCGCCTCCGCCAACGCCGGCAGCGCCCGTGCCGCCGAAGGGCCGCAGCTCGGCGCTGCCTTCGACGCGACGCGCCAGCGCTTCAGCGCTACCAGCATCTATCCGCCGCCGCTCGGCGGCACGATCCGCGAGACCGCGACCCTGCAGCTCAGCGGCTCCTGGGAGCTCGACCTGTTCGGCCGCAACCGCGCCGCCCTCGACGCCGCCATCGGCCAGGAGCGGGCTGCCGAGGCCGACGCCGCGGCCGCGCGGGTCGTGCTCGCCGTCAACGTCGCGCGCAACTACGTGCAGCTGGCCCGCCTGCTCGAGCAGCGCGAGGTGCTGCAGCGCTCGCTGGCGCAGCGCGACCAGGTGCTCGGCCTGATCCGCGAGCGCGTCTCGGCCGGCCTCGACACCACCGCCGAGCTGCGCCAGGGCGAAGGCGCTTTGCCGGAAACGCGGCAGCAGATCGAAGGCGTCGACGAACAGATCGCACTCACGCGCCACGCCATCGCCGCGCTCGCCGCCTTGCCGCCCGATGCCGGCGACTCGCTCGCGCCGCGCCTGTCGGCGGTGCGCAGGGTGCCGATCCCGACGCTCGTCCCCGCCGACCTGCTCGGCCGCCGCGCCGACGTCGTCGCCGCGCGCTGGCGTGTCGAGGCCGCCACCGGCGAGCTCGCATCGGCGCGCGCCCAGTTCTATCCGAACATCAACCTGATCGCCTTCGCCGGCCTGTCGAGCATCGGCCTCGACCGGCTGGTGCAGGCGGGCAGCGAGCAATACGGCGTCGGCCCGGCGATCCGCCTGCCGATCTTCGATTCGGGGCGGCTGCGCGCCAACCTGCGCGGCAAGACCGTCGACCTCGACGCCGCCATCGACACCTACAACGGCAGCGTCATCGATGCCGTGCACGACGTCGCCGACCAGATCAGCTCGTCGCGTTCGCTCGAGCGCCAGATGCGCGAGCAAGCCGACGCGATCGCTTCGGCCGAAGCGGCCTACGATGTGGCCACGCAGCGCTACCGCGCCGGCCTGGCCACCTACCTTACGGTCCTCACGGCAGAGAACAATGTGCTGGCACAGCGGCGCATCGGCGTCGACATCCGCGCCCGTGCCCTCGATACCCAGATGCTGCTCGTGCGCGCGCTCGGCGGCGGCTATGCCGCACCGGCTGCCCTGTCCTGAGCAGCAGCCCAGACTTTCCTTCGGAGATCTTCTCGATGAAACCCGACGACGCTGAGCGTCTTTCAGAACAACCGTTGGCCGCAGCGCCGGCGCCTGCCCCGGCGTCTGCCGCACCGCCCCCTGCCGCCACCGCGCCCGCCGGCAACGGACGCCGCCGCACCGCCTTGCTCGGCCTTGCCGGCGTCGTGCTGCTCGGCCTCATCGCCTACGGCATCTACTGGGCGCTCGTGCTCAACCACTTCGAGAGCACCGACAACGCTTACGTGCAGGGCAACGTCGTGCAGCTGACGCCGCAGGTCGCGGGCACGGTGATCGCCATCTCCGCCGACGACACCGATTTCGTCAAGGCCGGCCAGTCGCTCGTCAAGCTCGACCCGGCCGACGCGCGCCTCGGCCTCGACCAGGCCGAGGCGCAGCTGGCGCAGGCAGTGCGCGAGACGCGCACCCTGTTCGTCAACAACGGCGCGCTGAAGGCGCAGATCGCGGCGCGCGAGGCCGATGCCGCGCGCGCGCAAAGCGAACTTCTGCGCGCTCAGGACGACGTCTCGCGGCGGGCGCCGCTGGTCGCGACCGGCGCGGTCGGCAAGGAAGAGTTCAACCACGTCACCTCGCAGGTCGCGGTCGCGAAGACGGCGCTGGCGGCCGCCGAATCGGGCACCGCGGCGGCACGCGAGCAGCTCGCGTCCAACCAGTCGCTGACCGAAGGCATTTCGGTCGAGCAGCACCCCAACGTCCTGCGCGCCGCGGCGCGCGTGCGCGAGGCCTACCTTGCGCTGAACCGCGCCGAGCTGCTCGCGCCGGTCGACGGCTACGTGGCGCGGCGCAGCGTCCAGCTCGGGCAGCGAGTGCAGGCTGGAACGCCGCTGATGTCGGTGATCCCGCTGAAGGACGTCTGGGTCGACGCCAATTTCAAGGAAGGCCAGCTGCGCAACCTGCGCATCGGCCAGCCGGTCGAGCTGCAGGCCGACGTCTACGGCAAGAGGGTCGAGTACCACGGCACGATCGAAGGCCTGGGCGCGGGCACCGGCGCAGCATTCGCTCTGCTGCCGGCGCAGAACGCGACCGGCAACTGGATCAAGGTCGTGCAGCGCGTGCCGGTGCGGATCGGCCTCGACCCGAAGGAGGTCGCCGAGCATCCGCTGCGCGTCGGCCTGTCGATGGACGCCAAAGTCGACGTCACGAAGACCGGCGGTCGCATGCTCGCCGACGCATCGCAAAGCCCGACCCACGCGACGACGGCGGTGTTCGACGACGGCAGGTCCGCCGCCGAGGCCGACGTGCAAAGAATCATCGCCGCCAATTCGGGCCGCGTCGCTCAGGTCCCTGTGGCGCAGCGCCAGGCCGCGTCGCCGCAGACGGCGGTGCACGCCGATCGCGCCGCGTCGCTGGCGCAGGGCTTGGCCCCGACCGCGACGCACTGATGAACGCCGCCGGGCCGCTCCCAAGTCGTTCGCGCCCCCTCGGGGGGCCGACGCGCAGCGTCTTGAGGGCTCGATGACTTCGGCCGCTCTGGACTCGCCGGGCGAGCCGGCGCGCGCGGCATCGGCGCCGCCGCCGGCGGTGCCTCCTGCGCCGCAGGCTGCACTGGCCCCGCTGACCGGCGGCGCGCTAGTCCTCGGCACGGTGGCGCTTTCGCTGGCGACCTTCATGAACGTGCTCGACACGTCGATCGCCAACGTCTCGATCCCGGCGATCGCCGGTGACATGGGCGTGAGTCCGTCGCAAGGCACCTGGGTCATCACCTCGTTCGCCGTCGCCAATGCGATCTCGGTGCCGCTCACCGGCTGGTTGACGCAGCGCTTCGGCCCGGTGCGCCTGTTCGTGCTGAGCATCCTGCTGTTCGTGATCGCCTCGTGGCTGTGCGGCCTGGCGCCGAACATCGGCATGCTGATCGTGTTCCGCGTCATCCAGGGCCTGGTCGCCGGACCGATGATCCCGCTCTCGCAGACGCTGCTGCTGTCGAGCTATCCACGCGCCAAGGCCGGCACGGCGATGGCGATGTGGGCGATGACGGTGCTGGTCGCGCCGGTGGCCGGGCCGCTGCTCGGCGGCTGGATCACCGACAACATCTCGTGGCCGTGGATCTTCTACATCAACATCCCGGTCGGCCTGATCGCCGCCGCGATCACCTGGTCGATCTATCGCACCCGCGACCCGGGACCGAGAAAGACCAAGCTCGACTACGTCGGCCTGGGCCTGCTCGTGGTCTGGGTCGGCTCGCTGCAGATCATGGTCGACAAGGGCAAGGAGCTCGACTGGTTCAACTCGCCGCAGATCGTCATCCTGGCCGCCACCGCGGTGATCGTCTTCGCCTTCTTCCAGGCCTTGGAGCTGACCGATGAGCACCCGGTGGTCGATCTGCGCCTGTTCGGCGGGCGCAACTTCCTGATGGGTACGCTGGCGCTCTCGGTCGCCTACGGTCTCTTCTTCGGCAACGTCGTGCTGCTGCCGCTCTGGCTGCAGCAATACATGGGCTACACCGCGACCTGGGCCGGGCTGGCGACGGCACCGGTCGGCGTGCTGGCGATCATCCTCTCGCCCTGGGTCGGCAAGAACGTCTCGAGGATCGACCCGCGCAAGCTCGCCACCGTCGCCTTCATCGGCTTCGGCATCGTGCTCTGGATGCGCTCGCACTTCAACACTCAGGCCGACTTCGAGACCATCCTCATTCCGACCATCCTGCAGGGCGCGGCGATGGCTTTCTTCTTCATTCCGCTGCAGGCGATCATTTTTTCCGGACTCACTCCCGACCGGATGCCGGCTGCGGCCGGCCTCAGCAACTTCGTGCGTATCACGGCGGGGGCGATCGGCACCTCGATCTTCACGACGGCCTGGGAGAACCGCGCCATCCTGCATCACGCCGAGATCGCCGAGACCGTGACGCGCAGCAACAGCGCGGCCACGCTCGCCCTCGGCCAGCTCGGCGGCAGCGGCTACGACGCCGCGCAGTCGCTGGCGACGATCAACCGCCTGATCGACCAGCAGGCCTACGCCATGGCGGCGACCGACCTGTTCTTGCTCTCGGCGGCGCTCTTCATCGCCCTGCTCGTCTTCGTCTGGATGACGCGGCCGACGATCGGCGGCGGCGCGGCCGCCGGCGGCGCGCACTGACGACGAACGACGGCGGGCACCCGCCCCGCCGGCCCCGGCGCGAAGGGAATTCGTCGGCCCCTGTCCGGATTCGCACCATGGATTCCGTGCTTC
>JANXWR010000143.1 GCA_025351025.1 Burkholderiales bacterium
CCGCACAACACACCATCACCGCAGGCAAACGAAAGGAGCAAAGAGCTACAGTTATCCACAGCCGACGATCAAAAGTCGGCTTCCACCCCTGGCTCAATATTCGGTCGGCACGGTGGCTCAATATTCAATCGGCGCCGACACTCTCGGTCCTTCTCTCGGTTGGCTGCCGTCTTCGCCATGAAGAGATCGATCACCTCCAGGCAGTAGCCAACACGGCCATTGGTCGCGGGGCTTTGGACGCGTCGCAATCGCTCCTTCCAACCCTGCGGCAAGCAGGCGGTCGTCGAGTCGACGCCTTGTGCGTAGTAGCCATAGGTCTCATGGAAGTGAGAGCCTTCGCCTAGGGCTCCGTCGATGTCGTCGGCCTTTTCTTCGGCGTTCATCGGATAGATGTCGGCCTCCATCGACATCGTGAGCTCCGCGGGCGGGTTCGGGATGGGTCCCAGGATGGACTGGCTGCCCACGACCACGAACTCGTACTCATTAGTGACGTCTGCGGCGGCGCGGATAAGGTGCTCGAGCTCTTCGCGAGTCATTTGGCAGCCTTCGGGGACGCCTTCCGAGGGCGGGACGCAGAGCTCATGTGACCCAAGATCACCCCGCCCTTGAGTGCGCGGACGTCTTCCAGCACCCGTTCCCGCACCTCCGAAGGCAGGAGGACCGTTAGAGGCGATGCCTGACGCAGCTCCTTCGAGCGGCGTGTTCCTGCCAACACTCGACGCCAGTCTCTTCGGTGCAATATGACCGACCACTCATCCAGGAGAGGTCGGCTGTTCGCACTTCCTGACGCGCGCCACTTCTCCAGGATCTCCAACGCGCTCGAGATCAACTCTGGTTGTTGCCGTAGCAGCCGCACGGCCTCGTCGTGGAGCAACAGGCTTTGGAGGTCCTGAATGTCATGGGGTGCGTTGTTGGCGCCGAGTTCTATTTTCGAATCCGCCGCATCAATAGCGTCGGCTCGGAGTTCGCCGCTCGCGACAAGCGCTAGGTCGCCCGCAACCCCCAGTGCCGACATCACGCGCAGGTACGTTCCCATTGTTGGCGCAGGCTCACCGGCCTCAACAGCGCTGAGAGTCATACGCGAAACGCCCGCACGTTCGGCCAACGCGACAGCCGTGAGCCCCTGCTCCTGACGAGCGCGCCGGAGCCGCTCACCGAGCTGGATGAGGAGCTGACGATCCAAGGCAGAAGATAGTCGTGACGCTGCGGGCATATGTACGGCATTATAGGCATTCCCTGGCAACATGTCCAGAACGCTATACATGTAATCGCTTGGTTCGGAAGGCCTCGATGCACCCATGGACACCGGCCCTCCCGTGCCTGGGACCGCGTCTCGTATTCCTTCGCGCCTTGCGCGACCGACGCCGCTTGCCGAACTGCCAGGCGCTGCGCACGTGACGCGTGGCGTCGCGTGCTTCGGCCTGTCAGATCGTCACCCAGACACCCGCCACGCCCGAGGCCGGGCCGCCAGGGTCACATCGTCGAAGCGACGTCGATGATTTTTAGCCCCATTTCATCGCGGCTTTCGCCCGATCCAGGCTCAGCATGTAGTACCGGGATCATCAACGCCGATTCGTGAAGCTGAAAGAAATCAACACGGTTCTTTCGTGCGATGAGGCAGGTTCGACATCTACATTGGGCCTCACTAATGAGCTGGATCGCCGTGGTCGACTTGGTACGAAATCAGCCGAAATCCGACGCTGGGCCCAGACCCTTCCGGGGCTAAAAGAGTAGCTCGCGGCCGACGCGTTCGCAGTGGAGAAGCGCATGAAGGACAAGCAACTCGGCAACGCCGACCACCCGTCATCGGTCCCCCCTATCTCTTGCGCCTGCCCGCCGTTCTGAGGACGACCGGGCTCGGACGTTCGACGCTCTACCGGCTGATCTCCGAGCGTGCGTTCCCGCCGCCGGTGAAGCTGGCCAAGCGTGCGGTGGCGTGGCGGCAAGAGGAAGTTCAACGGTGGGTCAGCGCAAGAGTGCCCGCGGCGCATCGTCAAGGGTCAGGAGGCTGAGCAAGCGACCGCGCCAGGCATCTCTCTCAGGCAGAGGTCGACTCGAATCGTGGCCGCCGCTTCGCGCGACACGCTCACCCTGGACCTTCTGGGTCTGGAGTCACCGTCCGAGTCGGAACCGCACGCGGCGCCTTCCGGCGTCGACGTCGGCCGCTCCGCCAAGATAACGGTGCGACTGGCGCCTCACATCGCCCGGAAGATGTCGGCCCAGGCTCGAGCAGCCGGGCTGTCGCACAGCGTCTACCTGGGCACGCTCATCGCCGGCGCGCCGGCAGTCCTGACCGGTCCGGATCACCGGCGCGCCGTGGCAGCGCTGACCGCATCGAACGACGAGATCGCGCGAATGACGGCGGACATCAACGGCCTGGTCCGCCTGCTGCGGCGCGGGGAGGCGCCTTCGGCCCGAGAAGTGGAATCGGCCGTGGAGGCGCTGTCTTCCGAGGTCCACGCGCATCTCCGACACGCATCCCGGCTGATCGTCGACCTGGCGCCGCTCGCGGCGGTGGGCCGTGCGGGCCCGGCGGAGAAGGCGAACCCGGGAGGGGCAATCCGGTGACAGGCCCGAGCGTCGACGGCATCCTGGTCGAATGGGGCGAGCGCCTCTTCTACCCGGGCAACCGGATCGTCCGCTCGTCGACGCCTCGGCTCTCGGGCAGCATCGGCAAGCGTGCCGCCGCGATCCGTTCGCACATCACCGCGACCGTCGTTCGGCGTGCCCCCCAGGTCATGGTCAAAGTCACCGGAGGAGGGCGGGGCATTGCCGCCATTGCCGCGCACTTCCGATACATCGCCAAGGCCGGCAGGCTGCCGTTCGAGGACGACCGCGGCGTCGTCAGAGAAGGAAAGGAGGCGCTGCGCGACCTGGTCTGGCAGTGGCAGTACGGCGGCTCGTACATCGGCGAGACGAGTCACCGGCGCGAGGCCTTCAACATCATGCTGTCGATGCCGGACGGAGTGGACGCCTGACCGTGCAGCACGCGGCGCGCGAGTTCGCCGCGGCGGAGCTCGGCGATCACTCCTGGGTCATGGTGCTACACGACCACCAGGCCAATCCGCACGTCCACCTCAGCGTGCGTGCCGAGGGCCGGCACGGACAGCGTCTCAATCCAAGGAAGGCCGACCTGCAGCGTTGGCGCGAGACCTTTGCCGAGAAGCTCAGGGGCTGGGGCATCGAGGCCGAGGCGAGCCGTCAGGCGGCGCGTGGCCAGGTCCGCAATTACGAGCCGCTCTGGCGCATCAAGGCCGCCGAAGCGGGGCGCTCGACGAGTGCGCGCCAGCCTTCGAAGTCGAGTCCTTAGCGGAGCCGTCCCGAATTCGTATTTGCGAATGGCGCCTAACTACGGAAGCAGAGCTTCCGGCACCCGGCATCGACGGTCCCCTCCGAGTTCTGAAGCCGAGATTCGCTGGTGAGCGTGATGTTTTGAGCTCAGGGGAGCAGCGGCCCGCTACCGTCGACGTTCCTAGCCGCCTTCGAGATCGCTCAAGCCGGCGGTGAAAGCCTGCACCTCGGAACGCACTCCTGCCTGAATGGTGTCCCAGGTTCCGCCCGGAAATGACCGCGGCAGTCGTGACTCGACGGCGGCGAGCGCCCCTTCGACCTGACCGATCATGGCGAGCATCGCCCGCCACGTCGGCGGGCCGCCGTTCTTCATCGCCAGCGCGTGCCAGTGCCGGGTGCGAATGGAGTGGAATGTGTAATGAGCGTTCTTAGCGCGGATCGCCATCGCGAGCCCGGCGCTGCGCCAGCGGAACTGGTTGGCGCCGTCGCCGATGTACGGCCAGACGGAGATGACGTCGTACAGCGGCGTCATCGCATACGCGTCTCCCCGCCGCAGGAACAGCGAGTAGTTCTTGGCGTGGCCGTCGCTTGCCGCCATCAGCCAGAACGCCAGCTGCGTGAGCTGAAAGGACAGGCGATCGACCTCGGCGTCGGCGCTGCCGTCCAGGAGCCTCAGGCAGGCCTCCATTCCCGGCCCGCCGTCCTTCTCGTATTTCCGATCCGGCGGATGGCCCAGGGCCTGGCAAAAGTCCTCCTGCGGCAGCCGCGCGATCCATTTCCCGCCGTCCATCCATTCCCGGTCGAAGCGCTCCACGATCAGGGTCTTCTGACCTGCGAACTCGGCCATCTCCGTGTTCGCCACCGGCAAGCCCATCGCGCGGAGGATCTCGGCACAGAGCCATTCGTTCTCGACCGAGTCGGACAGATCGACGCGGCGCGATCCTCCGACGAGGCCGAGCGGCAGCTTGAAGATGTGGGTCGTGGGCGTCGCGCCGTGCGGTCGGCACCAGCGCCTGCCGACCTTCGTCAGCGCAGTCTTCTCCTGCGCGCCGGCGAGCGAGATCCGGAAAAGATCGTCGTCGTCGCCGCCCATGCCAAGCGCCGTCTCCGACGGCACGGCGCCCAGCAGCGCACGAACCTGGTCGGTGGTCAGCGGCTCGCAGTCGACGCGATCCCAGCCTTCGGGCGCCATGTTCTCCGGAAGAAGCTGGGCAGCGCCGACGCAGTCGCGGCCAACCGCCTCGAGCAGCGTGAACGTCTCGGCGTTCCTGGTCCGGAAGCGCCGGCTGAGGCGCTTGCGGATGCGGTCGTTGTCAGGCAGCAGGTTGTCGAACCAGTTCGCGACGACCGGGCCGCGGATCTCGCGCGAGCCGGTGATTGGCATCGACAGGGACAAGGAGCGAACCTTGTCCGACTGGAGCCACGAGCTCGCGTAGGTGAGGGTGCTGGTGCCTCGCTCGACCGACCAGTGGCCGACCAGTTCGCCATTCATCCAGACGCCGAGCACCGAGCTCACCAGGAGCCCTTCTTCGCAGGAATGCGAAGACATTGCGCGGTGCCGCGTGTCCTGCCGGCGACCACACCGGGCTTCTTGCGGCCCGCAGGACCGGGCGCGGAGGAAGCCGGCTCCGGCACCGGCCCGGCCACAGGAGAGACGGATCCGACTTCGACGTCGCGGACCACCAAGCCGGCACCGAGCGCTGACAGCAGCTTGACGAGCTGGTCGACGCTCACCAGTCCGGGCCTGGCTTCGATCTCGGCGATGCGGACCTGGCCGATGCCGAGCCGCTTCCCAAGCTGGGCTTGCGTCAGGCCGCGCTGCTTGCGCAGGGAGCGGAGATGCGCTTTCAGCTGGTCTGCAAGGCGGATGGGGTAGTCCATGGGATATGTGTATCGAGAACTAGTGAAGACATCGGTCAAAGCCGATATTCACAATATATCGCCCTCGTGCGATTTATGCAAATATCGCTTCTGAGCGATGTTAATGATATTCGCAAGAGTCCGTAACCCAAACGCAATACGTCCCTTTCGGACAAGCCGGGTGTGTGGCGCTGCATGAGATCGTTCGCACGTCGGAAGTTGTCGTGCTGGCGGTGTGCCACCAGCGTGAAGAGGACGATCACTGGACGTTGATCGGCCGCGCCTGGATCGCCGACACTTAGCGCCGCTGCAGGCCCCGGTCGAGCCTCGCTGGCTGTTTCTGGGGTGCTAGTTGCCCCCAAGTTTGCCTTAACCAGGGCTAGGCGTGCCTACAACCTTCCAGACGAGGGGCGGCGTGCCTCAATCGGCACGACCGACTGGAGCTCTGTCCGATATGACATCAGCGCGGTCTCGATGAAATGGGAGTCAAACCTATCGTGGCCCCTGTCTCAATCCGAGCCAACGATCAGGTTTCGCGTCGTGCCCACGCCTCCATTGCTGAAGCGTCCTGACGGCCACAGAGCGCCGGATATACCGATGCCAGATGAACGTCAGGTCGAACATCAGAATACCAAGCCACCACAGGTAGAGGAACGCCGCGCCGCTCAGGACGACCGGCCACACCGGGGGAGTAGAAGAGTCAGCGTTCATCTGCCAGATGACGATGAATGCGACGACGGCCGTGCCGAATCCGATCAGCCACCGTCGGCCCAGATTCGGCCGACGCGGCAAAACCCAGCCACTCCCTGCGATTACGAGCGAAATGATCAAGAGTGTCCACTTCCCGCTGACGCCGTTCGAGACGCCGAGCCGGGCTTCCAGGCCATAGAAGGGCGCGCCCAGGTACTCGGCCGCCTCCGCGGGCAAGAACCAGGTGCACAAGCCCGCGCCAACCGCGAATATGAGGAGCGCCGCGAGTTGCCAGCGAAAGCCGCTCGTTTTTACGAGGCGCGGCAATCGGGCCGATACGGTGATCGATGTCAGCAACAACCCGAGTAGGCCGATCTGCAGCGGGAAGCGATCGAAGGTCTGCGCAGCCTCCTCCGCGACCGGTACTTTGGTGACGGCCTTGTAGAGCAGGTATACGGCGACGACGTGTAGAAGGAAGGTCAGCAGATACGGCAGGGCCATGCTGACGACGTCCACAACCGAGCTGCTGGTCGGTCGCCGAACCTCGTTCTTCGCTCGCGGAAGAACGACGTCATCAATGAAGTGCCCGAACACCTCGGCATCGTGCCAATAGTCGTTGTGCGCCTTGCCGGGCAGCCAGTAGCGACTAAAGCCGAGGTCATCCTCACTCTCGAAATCGAAGGCTTGGCACTTTGCCTTTTCCAGCAGATCGCGTGCGCTGTCGAGCTCGAAACCAATGGGGTCGCCGTGATCGTAGTAGTTTCGCCAGTGAATCTGCTCGGTGAGACGAAGCCGCTCCGTCTCGCCGGACTGGAAGACGACATCTTTGCCGACCAACTTGCTCTCGAGGGCGAAGCTTTTCCACAGCGCAGGCCAAAGGACGATGTGCTTGTCGATCGGCGAGCCAATCGTCATGTATCCCTTGACGCAGCGAATCCAGCTGTCGTCAAGCGGTATCGGATTCGCCGATGAATCCTCGGGGTCGGTCACCGGAAGTCCCGACAGTGCCTCGAGGAGGCCGATGAAGCTGATCACGGTGCCTTCGCTGTGCGCGACGATGTAGATCTCGGGGCTCTGCCCGGGATAAAGCGTGCTGAAAGTGGCGACGATCTGTGCCAGCGCGCTGTGGAATCGATAGACGATCTTCTTTCGATAGAAGGGAAAGTCGGTGACCAGCTGGACGTCGCCGACGTAGTCGCGCAGCAATGGGGCGAGCTCGAACTTGAAGAGCCCCATTTTCTCGAACACGGTGAGCAGGTTCTCGAGCACGCCGATCGTCTCGACAATCTCCTCGACGACGCCGATTCCCAATTGGAAGTCCGCAGGCTTGAGGTTTCCGTTGTTGACGTGTTGCCGATATTCGGCCTCGGCCCGGCTCACCACGGTTCGCCCCCAGGCTTGGGTCTCCTCGAGGGTGTCGTCGGCCTTCACGACCTGCTCGGGAATGTCTGCCCAGAAGACTTCGGCAAACCCGATGCTCGCCAGCGAGTCGGTCGGAGGGGCATCCAGGCGGCTGACGCGCACGCTCGCCGTCGGCCCGATGCTGAAATAGCCGAGCGGCATCACCGGAAGGGGCGGACGACTCCTGTCGCCGAAGCGGCGGGCGACTGAACGGATCGTGTCGCTCCTAAGCTGGCTGCCGATCCCGTGGATGGCAACCACCACCTTCGTCATCGGCGGTTGACCACTAGGCGTCGACTTGGCGATTGACGCCGCGGCTTCGCCGGCGGCGCCACTGGGTGCAGCGTTCATGGAAGGCCTCCTCGTGCCGTGAGAGCCAATCAGCGATGTCTATCGTCATCGTTTGATCCTGGCCACTTAACTTACTCCGTTCGGCAAGCCGATGTATCCCTTCAATTGGGGAGTTCACCCCTTCGTCCGAACTACCTCTATGACGGCTACGTGATGCAGTCCGTCGCGGCTACGCCGCGTATGAACGACGTCTCATCTGAATTGATGACGTGAGAAGGCGCACCCTCATGTGTTTGCAGGAAGAACCTTTTGGCTTGCCTGAATAGATTGCCCTCTTCGGCAACGAAGTGGAGGCCGCCTATCGTCGCGGTGACCTCTTCGAGAAGCGTCGCCATCTGATGGATGCATGGGCGGCTTTTCTGCAGCCGGCCCAACGAGCTGCGCGCCGGGCGGACGCCATGTCGTCTGCGCCGACAAGGCAATCATTTTTGTTTACCATTGCTCTCGATCGAACAACGTTTTGCCGCGAGCGCGTCGTCTGCGCTCACCGAAGGACACATGACATGCGGAGCTACCCTGCTCGTATCGGCCGTGACGGCGACGGATTCAGGGTGTCGTTTCCCGACATCCCGGAAGCGTTGACCGGTGCGGTGGCCCGCGAAGAGGCCCTGGCCCTCGCGGTCGATGCGTTGACCACGGCGATGGACTTCTACTTCGAGGATCGAAGGAAGGTGCCCGCGCCGTCAGCGTCCAAGCGTGGCCAGGTCATGGTCGATCTGCCGCCGAGCGTCGCCGCGAAGGTGCTGCTCCTCAATGAGATGCTGCGCCAGCAGATCAGGCCGGCCGAGCTGGCACGACGCATGAATGTGCGCCCGCAAGACGTTAACCGCCTCACCGATCTGCATCACGCAACCAAGATCGACACGATCTCGTTGGCGCTGTGTGCTATCGGTAAGAGGCTCGAGCTGACCCTTGTCTGACGACACCCCGCTGGCTTCCCAACATTCTTTGCGGCTGGCCGAGAGAAAGCAACCGACCCAGGCAGCAGGCGACGATGTAGGTCGGTCAGGCGGCCGCGGCGTGCAGCTTCACGCCGAGCGCGCGTGCCACCTTCAGCACCGTTGCGAAGCTTGGGTTGCCGTCGGCGCTGAGCGCGCGGTACAGGCTTTCGCGGCTGAGCCCGGCGTCCTTGGCCACCTGGGTCATGCCCTTGGCGCGGGCGATGTTGCCGAGCGCGATGGCGATGCCGGCCGCATCCTCGGGCGCTTCGTCGAGCCAGGCATCGAGATAGGCTGCCATTTCGTCTGGCGTGCGGAGATGCTCCGCCGTGTCGTAGGGCGTGATCCGGGTTTTCGTCGCCTTCTTCGCTGCAGCTTTCATCGTCACGACTCCGAAAATTCCTGCGCCAGCCGGGTGGCTGCCGCGATGTCCTTCTGCTGCGTCGACTTGTCGCCACCGGCAAGCAGGAGGAGCAGCGTCGAACCGCGCAGCGCGTAGTAGACGCGATAGCCTGGGCCGACGTCGATCTTGAGCTCCGACACCCCGCCGGCGAGCTGGCGGTGCTGGCCCGGGTTGCCGCTGATCAGCCGATCAATGCGAACCAGCACGCGGGCCCTGCCGGCACGATCCTTGATCCCGTCGAGCCATTGCCGGAACGTGTCGGTCTGCTCGACGCGCATGGCTCATTGTAGCCCATAGGCTACGTCAGTCAAGAGGGCGACGATAGGTGACTCGGGCAGCGAGAAGGCTGCCCGAAGTAGCCTGTGCCGTCGGCGCTCAAGCGTGGCCAAGTCGTGATCGAGCTCTGCGGGATCGATCGCCTGCCCGATGTCGATCGCGTCGGGACTTGTCCGAAAACCTGTCTACAAACTTCGGACAAAGGGAATTTGTCAAGAACGCTATACAGATGATCGCTCGATGTTCGGAAGCCCCAATGCATGCCATGGACACCGGCCTTCCCGTGTCTGGGATCGCGTCGTATTCCTTCGCGCCTTGCGCGAACCAAGCCGCTTGTCGAACTGCCAGGCGCTGCGCCCGCGGCGCGTTGGGACTACTCGCAAGTCCCTGAGATCACCCTCAATCGTAATAGTCCGACGAGCACCCTTGCTGGCCGGCTTGCGGCTCAGACGTCAACGAGATGTCGGAGCAGTTCGAAGGCGACCCGCCACTTCTGACCGTCGCAGTCGAGCGTGGCGGTTTGTTGATTGACGCGCACGATCAGGCCGATGCGGTGCTGCAGATTCTTGTCGATGAAGGTCACCCGGTCGCCAACGCGGAAGTCGGCACGACCGGCGACCTCGGGTGGCGGACTTGGCCGGGTGAGTTCGACGTCTGATGGTGTGGGGCCACTTTCGGTCGACGCACCGGGCGGCTCGGTGAGGATCGCCGCGTAGTGCACCTTGAAGGCCTTGCTGTAGGCCGCGTCGAGTACCGCGACGTGGTCGCCGTGGATCCCGACGACTCGTGCCGAGCGCAACTTGCCGTCTTCCCAGCTGAGGTACTGGACCTGTTGACCGGTATGCAACTGCGCGCGCACCTGGACGATGCGTCGTGGGTCGGCCAATAGTTGTTCGATGACCCAGCTGAGCTGGTACAGCTCGGCGCTGGTTGCCATCGGCAGCTCTTCGATCAGCTTGATGCGCATGGGCAATTCTGCCCAGGCCCT
>JANXWR010000163.1 GCA_025351025.1 Burkholderiales bacterium
TGGTTTGTGATCGACGCGACCGACAAGGTCTTGGGCAGGGTGGCCAGTGAAGTCGCCCTTCGCCTGCGCGGCAAGCACAAAGCCATCTACACGCCTCACGTCGACACGGGCGACTTCATCGTCATCGTCAACGCCGACAAGATCCGCGTCACGGGCAACAAGGCCCAGGACAAGATCTACTATCGGCATTCCGGCTACCCCGGCGGCATCCGCGGCATCAATTTCAAGGACATGCAGGCCCGTCATCCCGGCCGCGCCCTGGAAAAGGCCGTCAAGGGCATGCTGCCCAAGGGCCCGCTCGGCTACGCGATGATCAAGAAGCTGAAGGTCTACGCGGGCGACACGCACCCGCACACCGCTCAGCAGCCCAAGAAACTCGACATTCTTCAGGACGCGACGAAATGATCGGAAACTGGAACTACGGAACCGGCCGGCGCAAGTCGTCGGTGGCGCGCGTCTTCATGAAGAAGGGCACGGGGCAGATCCTGATCAACGGCAAGCCTGTCGAGGAATACTTCGGCCGCCAGACCTCGATCATGGTCGTGCGCCAGCCACTCCTGCTGACCGCGAACGACGTGGCCTTCGACGTCAAGGTCAATGTGCACGGAGGTGGTGAAACCGGCCAGGCCGGTGCGGTGCGCCACGGCATCACGCGCGCCCTGATCGACTACGACGCTGCCCTGAAGCCCGAGCTGAGCCGGGCCGGCTTCGTCACGCGCGATGCGCGCGAGGTCGAGCGCAAGAAGGTCGGCCTGCACGGCGCGCGCCGTCGCAAGCAGTTCAGCAAGCGCTGATCGGTCCCTTTTGCGACTTGCGACAGAAGCCGCCGTTTGGCGGCTTCTTGTTTTCGTGCGGTCTTTCCCCCAACTGCGATAATTACTTTCGCACTCTCATCGCAGGAGCGTTTTCATGAGCGCAGTAGCCGATCACATCGTTGCCACCCCGGAGGTCGACGCGCCGCCCCCGCCGCTCGTCTTCACCGACAGCGCCGCCAACAAGGTGAAAGAACTGGTCGACGAGGAAGGCAACCCCGACCTCAAGCTGCGCGTGTTCGTGCAGGGCGGCGGATGTTCCGGATTCCAGTACGGCTTCACCTTCGATGAAATCGTCAACGACGACGACACGCAGATGGCCAAGAACGGCGTCACGCTGCTCATCGACGCGATGAGCCTGCAGTACCTGGCCGGTGCCGAGATCGACTACAAGGACGATCTGCAGGGCGCGCAGTTCGTGATCAAGAACCCGAACGCGACGACGACCTGCGGCTGCGGCTCGAGCTTTTCGGCCTGAGCCGGTTCCGATCGTTCCTGATCAAGCCGCCGCGAGGCGGCTTTTTCATGCTTGTGCAATTCGTCCAGCGGGATAGAGCGCGCCGAGGATCCGTGGCCCTGCCGCGCCGGTCACCGAGGCGATGTTGCCGGGCTCCCGGCGCGTGAACGCGCGTGCCAGCCAGGCAAAGGCGCAGGCTTCGACCTGATCGGCGGGCAGGCCGCGCGCGCCGCTTTCGATGACGGGCGTCGGCGCGAGGGCCAGCCGCAAGCGGGTTGTCAGGTCGGCGTTGAAGGCGCCGCCGCCGCAAACGATCAGCTCCGGGGCCTGCGCTGCGTGTAGCCGAAAGGCCGCCGCGCAGGTCGTGGCGGTCAATTCGGCCAGCGTCGCCTGGATGTCTTCATCGCGCAGGCGTTGCCGGGCGTCGGCCGTGACGAGGCGGGCTTCGAGCCATTCGGTGTTGAAAAGATCGCGTCCGGTGCTCTTGGGCGGCGGCAACGCGAAGAAGGGCTCGGCGAGCATCGCGCCGAGCAGTCGGTGATCGACGATGCCCGTTGCCGCCCATGCGCCCTCGGCATCGAAGCGGCGGCCGGTCGCCGCCAGGCACCAGAGGTCGAGCAGGCCGTTGGCGGGACCGCAATCGAAGCCGATCGTGGTGCCGTCGGCGGCGACCGAGGACAGGTTGGCGATGCCGCCGAGGTTCAGCACCGCGGCGGCTAGTCCTGCTTGCGCGAACAGGGCACGATGAAAGGCCGGCACCAATGGAGCGCCCTGGCCACCTGCAGCGACATCACGGCTGCGAAAGTCAGCGATTACGTCCAAGCCGCAAAGCTCGGCCAGGAGGGCCGGTGCATTGACTTGTACGGTGTAGCCGGTGGCGTCGAATTCCTGCGGACGATGCCGGACCGTCTGGCCGTGGCAACCGATCGCCGCGACCTGTTCACGCGCCATCGAGGCGTCGCCGAGCAAAGACTCGACGACGTCGGCGTAGCTGCGTGCAAGGGCATTGCCGGCGAGCGCGACGCGATGGATCTCGTCCGCGCCCGAACGGTTGAGGGCCGCCAGCTCGGCGCGCAGCTCGGGTTGAAAGTCGTGGTGCACGTGGGCCAGCACCTGCAACGCCGACGCGGGGCCCGGCCTGAAGTCGACGAGCACGCCATCGATCCCGTCGAGCGAGGTGCCCGACATCAGGCCGATGAACACGGTGCTCACGGCACCGGACGGTCATTCGCCGAGAACTTGCGCGTGGGCCAGCGTCTGCGCCACGCCGAGCTGCGCCCGGACGCTTTGCGACAGCTCTGCAAGGTGCATCTTGGCGGTGGGCGAGAGCATGACGCCTTCGGACGACTGCGCGACGAGCAGCGGATCCTGCTGCACGCCGTCGACCTTGACCTCGAAGTGCAGGTGCGGCCCGGTCGCCCAGCCGGTCTGGCCGACCGCGCCGATCGT
>JANXWR010000196.1 GCA_025351025.1 Burkholderiales bacterium
AAGGACGGCCGCATGCCGTACCTCCGCCCCGACGCGAAGAGCCAGGTGACGATGCGCTATGTCGACGGCAAGCCGCACTCGATCGACACCGTCGTGCTCTCGAGCCAGCACGACCCGAGCCAGAGCGAGACGGCGACCAAGATGAAGGCCTCGTTCGTCGAGGCGGTGATCGAGGAGATCATCAAGCCGGTGCTGCCCAGGGAGTGGCTGAAGGAAACCCGCTACCTGATCAACCCGACCGGCCGTTTCGTCATCGGCGGCCCTCAGGGCGACTGCGGACTCACCGGCCGCAAGATCATCGTCGACACCTACGGCGGCGCCTGCCCGCACGGCGGCGGCGCGTTCTCGGGCAAGGACCCGAGCAAGGTCGACCGCTCGGCAGCCTATGCGGCGCGCTACGTCGCCAAGAACATCGTCGCCGCCGGCATCGCCCGGCAGTGCCAGATCCAGGTGGCCTACGCGATCGGCGTCGCCAAGCCGATGAACGTCACGGTCTACACCGAAGGCACAGGCAAGATCAGCGACGACAAGATCGCGGCGCTGGTCAACGAGTTCTTCGACCTGCGGCCGAAGGGCATCATCCAGATGCTCGATCTGCTGCGGCCGATCTACGAGAAGACGGCGGCCTACGGGCACTTCGGAAGAGACGAGCCCGAGTTCACTTGGGAGAAGATCGACAAAGCTGCGGCCCTCAGGGCCGCAGCCGGCCTGTAAGGCCGCCGCGCGCAGCGCGTCTCGGTCTTCCGGCGAGGCTAACTTCGCGCAGCGAAGTTAAGGCGCGCAGCGCCGGCCCGGAGTCAAAAGACCGGAGCTCAAACCGGCGGCAACAACTTCCTCAGCACCGCCGGATCCACCGGCTTCTTCAGATAGTGGTCGACGCGCGCAAACGCATCCGCGACACGCGAGTCCGTTTCGCTCCAGCCGGTGATGGCGACTAGCACCAGGTCGTCGCCATGGCGCTCGCGCAGCAGCTTGGAGAGCTCGCTGCCGTCGAGGCTCGGCATGTTGATGTCGAAGATGACGCAGTGCGGCTCGTGCGCCTCGATGAGGGCGAGCGCCTGCAGGCCGTCGTAGGCCACCCAGACCTTGTAGCCGTCGTTCTCGAGCGCAAAGGCCAGCGCGTCGGCGATGTCTGCAACGTCGTCGACGACGACGACACGGGCTTCGTCTTCTCCCATTCGTGGCGATCCGACGCTGTGCGTCGGACACGTTCCCTCGGTCAGCCAAAGCGCTGCGCGAATGTACCAGCCGGGCGGCGCGGGACGGGCAGGTAGGCTTGCCGCCCGTCCCGCGCCTTTCGCCTGCGAGGAGTCATGTCTCTCCCGACCGAGCCGATCGGCAGCATTCCAAGGCCCCTGCGCCTGCTCGACGCGCTCGGCCGAATCGACGGCACCGACCCGTCGCTCGACGCTCTCTATGACGACGCCGTGCGCGACACGATCGCCCGCTTCGAGGCGACCGGCTCGCCCGTCGTCACCGACGGCGAGCAGCGCAAGTTCCACAACTTCTGGACCTACTGCGTGCACGGCCTGCCGAACATGGGCGAAGGCGGCTTTCGCATCCCGTTCGCCGCCGGCCACACCCGCCGCATGCCGCGCCTCACCAAAGGCCCGTTCCGCTACGGCCACCATGCCGACAGCTACCTCGAGGTGGCGCAGCGCTATGCCCACGTGCCGGTCAAGCAGGCAGTCATCTCGCCTTCGGCGCTGAGCCTGCTCTACCCCGAGGTCGAGCTGCCCGGCTACCCGCGCGAGCAGTTCATCCAGGATCTGCTCCATGAGCACGAAACCGAGGTCCGCAATTGCCTCGACAAGGGCGCGCACAAGGTGCAGATCGATTTCACCGAGGGGCGCCTTGCGATCAAGCTCGACCCTTCGGGCCGCCTGCTGCAAAGCTTCATCGACCTCAACAACCTGGCCTTGTCGCGCTTTTCGGCCGAGGGGCGCCGGCGCGTCGGCGTGCACACCTGCCCCGGCGGCGATCGCAATTCGACGCACAGCGCGGACGTCGACTACGCCGAGCTGCTGCCCAGCCTGTTCGAGCTGAAGGCCACCCACTTCTACATCGCTCTCTGCGGCGAACCCGATCCGCTGCGCGTGCTGCGCATCATCGGCAAGCATCGCAAGCCCGAGCAGCATGTATTCGTCGGCGTCACCTCGCCGATCGACCCGCGCATCGACACCGCCGAGGAGGTGCGCGACCGGGTCCTGCAGGCGGCGCGGTTCATCCCGCTCGACCGCCTGGGCACGACCGACGACTGCGGCTTCTCGCCCTTTTGCGACGATCGATCGACGACCCGCGACACGGCGTTCGCGAAGATCCGCGCCCGCGTCGAGGGCACGCTCCTGGCCGCGCGCACGCTCGGCATCGCCGCGTGAGTCCCGACCCCGAGGACCGCCTTCTGCGTTCGGTCGCGCTGCGCAACGCCAGCGCGATCCAGCAGGCGCGCCAGCGCGCCGAAGACGACCTGCTGCGCACGAAGGAGGCGCTCGAAGCGCGCACCCGCGACCTGGCGCAGTCTCTGTCGCTGATGCAGGCGACCCTGGAGGCGACCGCCGACGGCATTCTCGTCACCGACCATGCCGGCAAGGTCGAGACCTTCAACCAGAAGTTTCTCGAGGTGTGGGGGCTGACGCACGACGAGGTCGAGGGCCAGGACCACCGGCTCCTGGTGCGTCACCTCGCTCCCGTCTTTCGCGATGCGCAGGCGATGTCCTCCCGCCTCGACGAGGTCTATGCCTCGACCGCCGAATCGCTCGACGAGATGGTGTTTGCCGACGGGCGCTGCTACGAGCGCTTTTCGCGGCCGCAATCGATCGACGGCCACACCGTCGGCCGAGTCTGGAGCTATCGCGACGTGACGGCACGACGCCGCGCCGAAAACGCCTTGCTCGACGAGGCGGCCAGGGAGCGGGCGGCGCGTGCCGAGGTCGACCGCGTGAGCCGGCTGAAGGACGAGTTCCTCGCGACCTTGTCGCACGAGCTGCGCACGCCCTTGAGCGCGATCCTCGGCTGGTCGAAGGCCCTGCTGCTCGGCCGTCGCGACGCCGCCAGCGTCGAACGCGGACTGCAGGCGATCGCGCGCAACGCCACGGCGCAGGCGCGCCTGATCGACGACCTGCTCGACATGAACCGCATCGTCTCGGGCAAGGTCCGGCTCGAGATCCAGCCGCTCGACCTGGCCGAGGTCGTCGAGGCGGCGATCGAGGCGGTGCGGCCCTCGCTCGAGGCCAAGGGCGTCCGGCTGCAGCATCGGCTCGAGCCGATGCCCGAGCTGATCGCGGGCGACCCGAGCCGGCTGCAGCAGGTGGCCTGGAACCTGCTCGCCAACGCCGTCAAGTTCACGCCTCGCGACGGCACGATCGACGTGCATCTGCAGCGCGTCGAATCGCACGTCGAGCTCGTCGTACGCGACAGCGGCATCGGCATCGAGGCGGGCTTTCTGCCCCAGGTGTTCGACCGCTTCCGCCAGGCCGATGCCTCGTCCACGCGCAGCCACGGCGGCCTCGGCCTGGGTCTCTCGATCGCGCGGCAGCTGGTCGAGCTGCACGGCGGCAGCATCCGTGCCGAGAGCGAAGGGCTCGGCCTGGGCGCGACCTTCGTCGTCCGCCTGCCGCGCTCCGTCGTTCGCCTGCAGCCCGCTCGCGCCTCGCCGGCGACGACGACCGGCACCGCTCCCGACGGTCCGGCCATGGAGCTGGATCTGCAGGGTGTGAAGATCCTCATCGTCGACGACGAGCCCGACGCGCGCGTCCTGCTCGAGCAGTTGCTGAGCGGATGCGGCGCCACCGTGCACACGGCCCCCTCGGCGAGCGAGGCGCTCGCCCTGCTCGAGTCGGAGCGCCCCGACCTGCTGCTCAGCGACGTCGGCATGCCGGAGCGCGACGGCTACCAGCTGGTGCAGGACGTGCGCAAGCTGTCGGCCGAGCGGGGCGGCAGCACGCCGGCGATCGCCCTCACCGCCTTCGCCCGCGCCGACGACCGGAGCCGCGCGATGGCCGCCGGCTATCAGGTCCACCTGGCCAAGCCGATCGAGCCGAACGAGCTGCTGACCGCCGTGGGAAGTCTGATCGCGCGCATCGGCGCGCCGTAGGCGTAGCGGGCGGTGGCCCGACGTCCAGAGTTCGAACAGGCCCTAGCAGGCTGTTGAAATTCTCCGCAGCGTAAACGCCGCATGCGAAGGAATCGTTGTGGATGGCATGTTCATAGCTGAGTGGTAGTGACCATGCGTGGATCGGACGGACTGCAGGAGACGCTCTTCACGGTAGCCAAGCTCGAGGACTTCGTGCCGAGTGATCACCCGCTCAGGGCGATCGCCGGGTTGGTCAACGAAGCCTTGAAGGGTTTGAATGGTCTGTTCAACGAGATCTACGCCGACACCGGCCGAGCCTCCATTGCGCCGGAGAAGCTGCTTCGAGCCATGTTGATTCAGGTCTTGTTCTCCGTCAGGAGCGAGCGGCAACTGGTGGAGCAGATTCGCTACAACCTGCTCTATCGCTGGTTCATCGGCCTGGCCATCGACGACGAGGTCTGGGACCACTCGGTGTTCTCCAAGAACCGCGACCGACTCCTCGATCATGCGGTGGTCGAGCGCTTCTTCACCGAGGTGATGCAGCTCGCCGACAAGCGCCAGCTTCTGTCCAAGGAGCACTTCTCGGTCGACGGCACGCTGATCCAGGCCTGGGCCAGCCACAAGAGCTTCGTGAGAAAGGACGGCAGCGACGACTCCGGGACGGGCGGTGCCGGTGGACGAAATGCGCTGGCCGACTGGAAGGGCAAGCCGCGCAGCAACGACACTCATGCCAGCACGACCGACCCCGATGCACGGCTGTTCAGGAAGAGCAAGAGCACGGCAGCTATCCTGGCCTTCCAAGGCCATTTGCTGATGGAGCACCGCTCGGGGCTGGTTGTGGGTGCGCTGGTCACGCATGCCGATGGCTTCGGCGAGCGCCGGGCGGCGCTGGCGATGCTCGATACCGTGCCGGGCGCGCACCCGAAGACCGTTGCTGCCGACAAGGCCTACGACACGAGAGACTTCGTGGCCGCCTGCCGCCAGCGCGGCGTGACCCCGCACGTGGCGCGCAACACCATGCACCAGGGCAAAAGCGCCATCGACGCGCGCACGACACGCCACCCGGGCTACGCGATCAGCCAGATGATCAGAAAGCGCATCGAGGAGCACTTCGGCTGGGGCAAGACGGTCGGCCGCATCCGCCAGACCGTCTATCGGGGCCTCAGGCGCGTCGACCAGCACTTCAAGCTGACCATGACCGCGAGCAACATCGTCCGAATGGCTCGAATACTGAGCGCAGGGCCGCAAGGAGCGATGACATGAAGCTGCAAAATGCCTCGAAGCCAGTTCGCAACTCCTGTCCGGCATGTCCAACATGCATCGAACCAGCGGCCAACGCGCTGACCGAGCTCGCTTGGGATGAACTGGCGGCTTCATCGGTTCCTAATTCAACAGCCTGCTAGAACTTGCCGTGGGCGAGGTAGGCCTGCTGCGGGTCGACGCCGGAGAGGATGGCAGCGCGCACCTTGTCTTCCGTGCGCATCGCCGCGCCGGCCGCCTCGATCACCTCGGCGGCGATCGCCCCCGGGATGACGACGATGCCGTCGCAGTCGGCGAGCACGTAGTCGCCGGGCCGCGCCACGACCTGGCCGTAGCTGATCGGCTCGTCGTAGGCGACCGGCACCCAGGCGCCGACGATGTCGCGCGGCGTCGCCTTGTCGCAGAACACCGGAAAGCCGATCTTGCGGATGAACCCGGTGTCGCGGCAGCCGCCGTCGACGATGTAGCCGCGCACGCCGCGAAACTGCAGCGTCTCGGCCGAGAGCTCGCCCATCAGCGCGCGCTCGGCGTCGTGGCCCTGCATCATGACGACGTGGCCCTTCGGCGATCGCGACAACAACTCGGTCCAGCGCAGCAGCGACTGGTGCGCCGAGACGGCGGCATCGGGCATGCCGCGGACGGTGAAGACCGGGCCGGCCGCCACCATCGCCACGTCCAGCGGCACGATCGAAGCCGGCAGCACGCATTCGGTGATGCCACGGCCGCGCAGCACGTCGTAGACGACGCCGGTGTAGCAGCGCGCGAGGCGGGCCGAGAGATCGTCGTCGACGGGCGGGTTGCTGGTGGCCATGTGTGTTTCCCTCGCGAACACTGTAGCGCCCGCTTCTACACTGGGCCAACTTCCGAACGAAGGAGCGTGAAAACATGAGAACGCGTTGCCGCACGACGATCTTGGCCCTCGCGCTTCGCGCCGCGGCGCTGCTCGCGGCGTCGAGCTGCACCGCGCTGTCGGTCGCGGCGCCGGCCGACCGGCACGTCGCCTCGGCCGAGCGCCTGGTCGATCAACTGGATCTCGCCAACACCGACTACGCGCATGGCCAGGGCAGCATCACCCGGGCCGGCAACGTCGCCTCGCACACCGACTGCTCCGGCTTCGTCGATCACCTCCTGATGCACGACGACGGCTATACACCCGACGACTTCAAGCGCTGGTTCGGCAGCCGGCGGCCCACCGCCGAGCGCTATCACGAGGCCATCGTCGAGGGCCGCGGCTTCACGCGGCTGGGGAGGGTCGGCGAGCTACGGCCGGGTGACCTGATCGCCATCAAGTACCTGACCCGCCACGACAACACCGGTCACATCATGCTGGTCACCCAGACGCCGCAGCGCATGAACGCCGCGCCACCGCATGTCGACGGCGCGACGCAGTGATCGGTGACGGTGATCGACAGCTCCGAGTCCGGCCACGGGCCGACCGACACTCGGCACAAGCGAGGCGTAGGCGGTCGCGATCACGACGGCCTGGGCCGCGGCGTGTTCCGCCTGTACACCAATAGAGCGGGCGAGGTCGCCGGCTTCAGCTGGAGCACGGCCAAGGTGTCGCGCTTCGTTGCGCCGGACGATGAGCATTTGGTGCTCGGCAGGTTGGCGCCTGGGTTCGTCCCTAGATGGGTTGGCCCCTTCGCCTGCTTGCGGGAGAGAGGGCGGGGGGGGGTGACGGCTTTGTGCGCCGGGGCTCACCCTCGTCTGCAGCTCGGCGTTGCTACGCTCCCTTCGGCGGGACTGCAACCGGCGGCACGGCATCATCACCGGATGCGAAAGCCGCCGAGCCTCGACGATCTGCGCCGATATGCGGTGGCGCGCACGCTCTTCAAGCCGACCACCCTCATGAGGGCGATCGAGAGGCTCGGCTTCGTGCAGGCCGACCCGATTCGCTCGCCGGCACGGGCCCAGGACCTGACGCTGCGTCATCGCGTCGCGGACTATCGCGCCGGCGACCTCGAGCGACGGTACGCGCGATTGGCGGTGGACGAAGACGCGCTCGTCAACTATGGCTTTTTGCCGCGCAAGCACTTGGTCCTGCTGCACCCGCGCGTCGCCGCGGGGAAGTGGACGCCGGCGACGAAGAAAAAGGCGGCCGAGATGCTCGCCTTCATCCGCGAGCACGGGCCGACGCATCCGCGCCTGGTCGAAGAGCACTTCGCGCACGGCCGTCGCATCAACGCCTGGGGCGGCTCGAGCAATGCGACGACGCACCTGCTCGACGGCATGCACTACCGCGGCCTCCTGCGCGTCAAGCGGCGCGAGGCCGGCACGCGCATCTACGAGGCGGTCGAGCACGCTACGGTGGACCCGAGCCCGGCCGCACGCGCCGCGCGCGCCACGGCGCTGCTCGAGCTCGTGCTGCGCAAGTACGCGCCGCTGCCGGCGTCGAGCTTCGTCTACCTGACGCGGCTGCTGCTCGGCTACGGGGCGCCGCACCTCGCCAAGGAAGCGCGCACGGCGCTGACCGCCGCGCGCGAGCAACTGGCGAGCACGCGCATCGACGGGACGACGTGGTACTGGCCGGCCGACGAGAGCCCGTGCTCGTCGCGCTACCGGCCCGACGAGCGGGTGCGCCTGCTCGCGCCCTTCGACCCGATCGTCTGGGACCGGCGTCGCTTCGAATTGCTCTGGGGCTGGACCTACCGCTTCGAGGCCTACACGCCGGCGCCCAAGCGCCAGCTCGGCTATTACGCCCTGCCGCTGCTCTGGGGCGATCGCGTCGTCGGCTGGGGCAATGCATCGGTCCGAAATGGGCGGCTTCTGCTACAGACGCACTTCGCCGATGGCACGGTGCGCGACGCGGCGTTCAAGGCCGAGCTGGCGGAGGAGAAAGCGCGGATGAGGGAGTTCCTCGGGCCCTGAGGGTGGGGTTCCACGCGCGGGTTGGGGCGGGGGCGGGCCGTTCCGCTCCATGTCCCCCGGCGAGCACCAAGCAAGCTTGGCGCTCGCCTCCTCCTTTACTTCCGCGGAACGTCCCGACCCCACGCCAACCCGAACCGGGTCGCCGCGCCCGGCATCGCCTGCCGGGCCGTGATGCTCGCTTCAGGTCGCGTCAAACCGGCCGGGGATCGAGTAAGCGCACTGCGGAACGGAAGTATTAGGAGGAGGCGAGGGCCAAGCTTGCTTGGTCCTCGACGGGGGACATGGAGTGGAGCAGTGCGCCCGCCCGATCCCCCGCCGAAAACGAAAGTCAAGCGTGACTGCCCGCCTGCTGCAGCGCCCGCAATTCATCGGCCTCGAGCTTCGGCCCGTCGAGCGTGACCCGCTTCTCCTGGGTTTCGGCGCTGCGGAAGCGCGCCATCACCGGCTTCAACTCATCCTTGAGGTGGCTCTCGTCGTAGCCGTTGAAGAGGTGGCCGAGGAGGCCGCGCTTCAGGTCGCTGGTCTTCATCGCCCAGTCGGCGACCGGGAAGGTGAGGTTCATGTTGACGTGCATCATGATCCCCATGTTGTGGTGCGCCGCGTGGTGGCGGCGGATCGTGTTTACGAGCGGCAGTTGGCGGACGATCGAGTTCTCCGGCACGTGGCAGCAGAAGTGGAAGGTCTCGTACACCATGTAGTGGCTGATCATGGTGATGAAGACGACGTAGCCGGCGTTCGGTCCGAGGAACTGCGCCGTGAGCCAGCCCAGACCACCGCCGGCGACCGCGAGCACCATCAGCACCCGCCAGGGGAAGAGGACGATCCGGAACTCCTTCACCGTGCCTATCGTCGGATCGCCGTCGGTGAAGTACTGGTGATGCTGGCGGGTGTGCCGGTCGTAGATGGCGCGCAGCGCGAAGACGTCGACGAGGCGATGCATCACGAACTTGTGCATGCCCCACTCGACGAAGTTGCCGGCGATCGCCACCGGCAGGATCAGCAGCCACTCCCAGGTCGCGCCCTGCATGCGGCTGACGCACCAGACGATCGCCGAGATGCCGGCCGCGTACATCACGCCGACATGAAGCAGACCGCTGTACCAGGGGCTGATCTCGGAAACGTACTTTTCGCGGAACCGGCGCTGCCGATCGGTCATCATGGAAAGCCCTCTGTCCCTGTCTCGACTGACTGATATATTAGATGTCTATCAGACGCATGTCAAGGATGAGACCGTGACCGCACCGGCCCCGTCGAGCGAGCGCAAGAAGCGCACGATCCAGGAGATTCGCGACTCGAAGACCAGCGGCGAAAAAATGGTCTACATGTCGGTGCCCGACTACACCTCGGCCCGGTGGGCAGAGATGGCGGGGGTCGACGTCGCGGTGGTCGGCGACAGCCTGGCGATGATCGCCCACGGCCACAGCAGCACCATTCCGGCGACCATGGACATGATGGTGATGCACGCCGCCGCGATCCGGCGCGGCGCGCCGAACACGTTCACGCTCGGCTGCATGCCGTACCAGAGCTACAACACGGTCGATCGCGCGCTTGTCAACGCGACCCGCTTCATGCAAGAGGCCGGCACCGACGCGGTCAAGCCGCAGGGCGGCAAGTCGCAGGCGCAGATCCTGAAGGCGCTGGTCGACGCCGGCATCCCGACCGCCTCGCACATCGGCCTGACGCCGCACACCATCGCCATGTTCGGCGGCTTCAAGATCCAGGGCAAGACGGCCGATGCGGCGATGAAGATCCTGGAAGACGCGTTCGCGATCCAGGACGCCGGCTGCTTCATGCTCGAGTTCGAGGCGGTGCCGGCGAAGATCGCGGCGGTGATCTCGAAGCAGCTCGAAATCCCGACCATCGGCATCGGCGCCGGCGTCGGCACCGACGGGCAGATCCTGCTCTGCCACGACCTGCTCGGCGTCTTCACCGACTTCAAGCCCAAGTTCACCAAGCGCTACTCGAACCTCACCGAGGTCGCGGTCAAGGGCATCACGCAGTACATCTCGGAAGTCAAGGCCGGCACCTTCCCCGACGACGACCACAGCTACAGCGTCGACGCCAAGGAATACGAGAAATTCCTCGGCCTGGTAGAGAAGCGCAAGCACCAATGAACCGCCGCGCCGCCGAGGAGGAGATCACGCCGGCGCAGAGCCTGACCGACCGTGCCTACGCCGACATCGAGGAGATGATCGTCTTTCTCAAGCTCGCGCCCGGCGGCGCGATCTCGGAGGCGGAGCTGTCGAACCACCTCGGCATCGGCCGCACACCGATCAGGGAAGCGCTGCAACGGCTCGCGCGCGAACGCCTGGTACAGATCCTGCCGCGGCGCGGCATCCTCGTCTCGGGCATCGACGTCTCCGGGCAGCTCCGCTTGCTCGAGGTCCGCCGCGAGCTCGAGCGCTTGATCGCCACCAGCGCCGCGCGCCGCGCCACCAACGACGAGCGGGCCCGCTTGCGCACGCTCGCCGCCGGCTTCGAACGTGCGGCCAAGGTCAACGACGACGTCAGCTTCATGCGCGTCGACCGCGACTTCAACGTCCTCTGCTCGGCCGCATCGCACAACGAATTCGCCGCCAATGCGATGAGCCTGATGCATTCGCTCTCGCGCCGGTTCTGGTACATCCACTACAAGCAGGCGGCGAACATGCCGCTCACCGCCAAGCTGCACGCCGACATCGCCCGCGCGATCGCCTCTGGCGACGAGGAACGCGCTGCCAGGGCGAGCGACAAGCTGCTCGACGCGATCGAGAAGTTCACCCGCGCGACCGTGCGTCCGACATGACCATCGGCATCGATCGACGCGCGACGTTGAAGGTCGACGCCGACGTGCTCGTCGCCGGCGGCGGCGCGGCCGGCGTCGCGACCGCCGTCACTGCCGCGCGACAGGGGCTCAGCGTGGTGCTCGTCGAGCGCTACGGGTTCTGCGGCGGCGGCGCGGTCGCGGGTATGTCGGGCACGGTCTGCGGTCTCTACGAGGCAAGCGATCGTGCCGACGCCGGACCGCGCCAGGTGGTGTTCGGATTCGCCGACGAGTTCATCCGCCTGCTCGAGTCGCGCGGCGGATTGACGCCGCCGCTGCGCTACGGCAAGACTTGGACGCGATTGCACGATCCGTTGATGTGGCGCGAGGCCGCCGACCACCTGCTGCGCGAGGCCGGCGTGCACGTCCTCTTCCACACCGTGATCACCGGCACGCTGCTCGATGGTGATCGCGTCATCGGCGCCACGG
Organism: Burkholderiales bacterium; assembly: GCA_025351025.1. Taxonomy (GTDB): domain Bacteria; phylum Pseudomonadota; class Gammaproteobacteria; order Burkholderiales; family Burkholderiaceae_C; genus Schlegelella_A. The sequence continues at coordinate 11,433 of JANXWR010000196.1, forward strand.
CCTGGTCGAAGCAAGGCCCGGTCGAGCTGCGCGCCCGCCTGACGATCGACGCCAGCGGCGACGCCGACCTGGTGGCGATGTCCGGCTTCGAGTCCTTCGTCGGCGACAACGGCACGGTGCAGAACCCGACCATGATCTTTCGCCTGGGCGCGGTCGACCCGGCGCGCTTCGTCGCCGCCTACGGCGAGGACACGATCCTGCCGGAGCAGGTTTCCGAGCTGCTGCGCCGGCATCACCGCAACGGCTACTTCCTGCCGCGCTCGAAGATCTGGCTGTTCCCGACGACGCGGCCGGGCGAGCTGCTCTGCAATTGCACCCGCGTCGTGGGCGCAGACGGCCGCGAGCTGAACACCTTGTTCGCGCGCGACTTCAGCGATGCCGAATTCGAAGGGCGGCTGCAGGTGCGCGAGTACGCGCGCTTCTTCCGCGATCACCTTGCCGGCTGCGAAAGCTCCTACGTGATCGACACCGGCGTGCAGGTCGGCGTGCGCCAGACGCGGCAGGCGCGGGGCGTCACCACGCTGGCTAACGCCGACATCCTGGCCGGGCGCAAGTTCGCCGATGGCATCGCCCGCTCACCCTGGCCGATCGAGCTGCATGCCGGCGCCAGGCCGCGCGTCGAGTGGCTGCTCGACGACTGGTACGAGGTGCCGTTCGGCTGCTTCGTGCCGCTGCGCGGCGAGGGCCTGATGACCGCCGGCCGATGCCTTTCGGCGCAGCACGAGGCGGTGGCTTCGGCGCGCGTGACGGCACAGTGCTTCTCGTACGGCCACGCCATCGGCCACGCCGCGGCGCTCTGTATCGAATCCGGCATCGCGCCACGGGCCTTGCCCGGGCAGGCGGTGCGCGAGGCGCTCGATCGCACCGGCGCGCGACTCGACCAAGAAGCGGTTGCAACCTGAGGAGACAGCACCATGAACGCCAAGGCCGAAGCCCTGCATCGCCCCGCCGAATTCGTGCACCGCGACGAGCGCGAATGGGAAACCATCCGCTGGCCGGGGCAGACCGGCAAGATGCTGTTTCACCCGCGGCCGGAGCGGCCAACCGAACCGAACGCGGGCATCGTCCGTTACGAGGCGGGCGGGCGCCACCCGCTGCATCACCACGATTTCGCGCAGGTCTGGTACATCCTGAGCGGCGAATTCCTGATCGGCGGCAAGCACTACGGGCCGGGCACCATGGTGTTCCATTCCGACCCGCACTACGAAGACGATCTCTTCACCGAGACCGGCGGCGAGATGGTCTTCGTCCAGTACCCGGGGCCGACGACCGCCGCGCGGCCGATCTACGACGGCCGCTTCAACATGAAGGAGCGCAAGGCCGTCGAAGCCGAGCGGACCGATCTCTAGTGTGCTGTCCCGCAAATACATCCGACGACAACAAATCAGGACAGCGTGTTGGTCGGGATAGAAATGCGGCGCGCACGCATCCGTAGGGTCCGGTGGCAAGTTCCATCGATTTCCCGATGGGCCTCTGTTCGGCTCCCATAGTTGCCACGTTTCCGCAAGCCCCCCTGCGATCCCGGACGGTGG
>JANXWR010000198.1 GCA_025351025.1 Burkholderiales bacterium
TTCCGCTGATGGTCGGCGCGGAGCGTGCGATGGAATCCGGAACTCTGTGCGAGCCGTGGTCGGCGCATAAGGCCTATCGTCTCGGCGTCGTTCTCGACATCGTGCCGGGGCTGAAGGTGGATGGCGCGTTCGTCGCCAATCCGCTGGTCGAGACGCAGCGTCTTGTCGACCACTACGGCCGCAGCGTATTCGGCGATTTCAGGACTGGCGAGGGCGCCAAGGAAGGAAAGGCGCTGCTCGCGCGTGGCACCATCGACCTCACGCTTCTCGACGCAAAAGTGGAAGAGCTATGCGCGAAGCTGTTGCTGACCTTCCCGGACTGCACGACCAAGACGCTGGAGGAGCTCCGCAAGCCCAAGCTCGACGCCTGGAATCGCAACAAGGAAAACTCTCGCGCGTGGCTCGCGCTCAACATGATGACCGAGGCGCGCGCCGGATTCACCGCGTTCAACGAAGGCACCAAGGACGACCGCGAAGCCGACTTCGTCTTGCTGCGCCAAAAGCTCGCCGCCGGGGAGAGCTGGATAGGCCCGCTTCACGACTCGATCCAGCCGAAGAACAAGCACAAGGGCTGAAGACGTGCCGGACCAATCTCCACTGAAGGTCTGGATCGACCGCGATGGCGCGCTGCTGCGCCTTCGTCTCGCGAGGCCCAAGGCGAATCTCGTCGATGCCGCCATGATTGCGGCGTTGCATGGCGCGCTGGACACGCACCGAGGGCGCACGGGTCTGCGCGGCGTCCTCCTCGACGCCGAGGGCCCGCACTTCAGCTTCGGCGCGAGCGTCGAGGAACATCTGCCCGGTCGCTGCGCGGTGATGCTCACGTCGTTGCACGCGCTCGTGCTCGCGATGCTCGAGTTCCCGGCGCCGGTCCTGGTTGTTGTGCGCGGCCAGTGTCTCGGCGGCGGCCTCGAACTGGCGCTCGCAGGCAGCATGATTTGCGTGGCCCCCGACGCGCAGCTTGGCCAGCCCGAAATGAAGCTTGGCGTGTTCGCGCCGGCCGCATCATGCCTGCTGCCGTATCGTGTCAGCCAGGGAACGGCCGAGGACCTGCTGTTCTCGGGCCGGTCGGTGGGCAGCGAAGAAGCGAAGGCGATCGGCCTCGTCGAAGCCAACGCCGTCGATCCGGAAGCGGCCGCGCTCGCTTATTTCGACGCACATCTTGCACCCAAGAGCGCCGCTGCGCTTGCCTGCGCCGTCACTGCGGCGCGCGGTCCACTCGTGTCCGATGTTCGGCGCCGTCTTGCCGAGGTCGAGCGGCTCTACCTCGACACGCTCATGAAAACCCGCGACGCTAACGAGGGGCTTGCCGCATTTCTCGCCAAACGCCAACCGCAATGGGAGCACCGCTGATGGCCAACATCCCGCCCGTCCTGCCGGTAATCGAGCGTTGCCAAACCCTCTTCGACGACCTCGACCTCAATGTCGTCAAGCAGTGGAAAGCAGCAGCACCCGGGCGCAAAGCGATCGGCTACATGCCGATCTACGTCCCGCGCGAACTCATCCACGCGGCCGGCATGCTGTCCGTGGGGATCCTGGGCGGCGGCGACCAGCTCGAAGTGATTCAGGGCGACGCGTACTACCAGAGCTACATCTGCCGGATTCCGCGCTCGACGATCGAGCTCGGCCTCACGGGCAGGCTCGACAGCCTGGACGGCATGTTGTTTCCGTCGATCTGCGACGTGATCCGCAACCTGTCGGGCATGTGGCAGATGCTGTTCAAGGACAAGTATGTTCGCTACATCGACGTGCCGCAGAACTTCGAAGACGAGGTGGGCGGCAGGTTCTACATCGAAGAAATGCAGATCCTGCGCGAGGATCTGGCAAGACTCGCCGGGCGGCCGATCACCGACGCCGACCTGAACGCCTCGATCCGCGCCTACAACGAGAACCGCGCCGCGGTGCGCGAGCTCTATGCCTATCGCGCCGCCAAGCCCTGGCAGGCACCGACGGCCGAGGTCTACCTGGTGCTGCGCGCCGGCATGGTGTTGCCGGTGGAGGAACATACCCTGCTGGTGCGCGAGTACCTGGTTGCCGCCGAGAAGGTGAAGCGCCCACGGCGCGACAACGCGCGCGTCGTGCTCACCGGGGGCTTTTGCGAGCAGCCACCTCTGGCGCTGATCAAGTCGATCGAGATGGCCGGCTGCTACATCGTCGACGACGACTTCATGCTCGTCACGCGCTGGCTGCTCGACGAGGTCCCTGCCAACGCCAACCCACTGCAGGAGTTGTCGCGTGCGTTCCTGCACCGCTCCGCGACAACGGCGGCCAAGTACGAAGCGACGCGCCAGGAGAAGGGCGTGTTCCTGATGAAGCAGGTGAAGACGCGCGGCGCAGAGGGCGTGATCTTCGCCGCGCCGTCGTTTTGCGACCCGGCGCTGCTCGAGCGGCCGATGTTGCAGGACGTGCTCACCCGGCACGCGATCCCGCACACCGCCTTCAAGTACGCGGAGAACACGGGGCAGATGGCGCCGATCCGTGAGCAGGCCGGCACGTTTGCCGATTCGATAAAACTTTGGAGCGCCGCATGAGCCACCGGAACCGCCCCTCGCAACCTGTGATCCCGGCGAAAGCCCGGACCCAGTACGACGTGCGAACGGTGGATCCCGG
>JANXWR010000225.1 GCA_025351025.1 Burkholderiales bacterium
GATCGACTTGTCCGGCGCCTTGACCTGCATCAGGTACATGTCGTGAATCATGCTGCCGTCGTCGCGGATCCATCCGCCCTTGACGTAGATGTCGTTGAGCTTGGTCTTCTTCATCTGGGCGAGCACCTTGTCCGGATCGTCCGTCCCGGTGGCCTTGACCGCCATCAGGTACTGCAGCGTCGCCGAATAGTCTGCGGCCTGCAGCGACGAGGGCATGCGCTTGAACTTCTCGAAGAACTTGCGGCTCCAGGCGCGCGACTCGGCGTCGCGGTTCCAGTACCAGCTGTCCGTCAGGTACATGCCCTGCGTCGCCTTCAGGCCGAGCGAGTGCACGTCGTTGATGAACATCAGGAGGCCCGCCAGCTTCATCGTCTTGGTGATGCCGAACTCGTTGGCCGCCTTGATCGAGTTGATGGTGTCGCCGCCGGCGTTGGCCAGGCCCAGGATCTGCGCCTTGCTCTGCTGCGCCTGCAGCAGGAACGAGCTGAAGTCGCTCGCCGAGAGCGGCGCGCGCACCGAGCCCACCACCGTGCCGCCGGCCGCCTTGACGACGGTGGTGGCGTCGTTCTGCAGCTGCGTGCCGAAGGCGTAGTCGGCGGTCAGGAAGTACCAGCTCTTGCCGCCGGCCTTGACGACCGCGTTGCCGGTGCCCTTGGCCAGCGCGGTCGTGTCGTAGGCGTAGTGCACGGTGTAAGGCGAGCACTGCTCGTTGGTGAGCGCCGAAGTGGCGGCGCCGACCGAGATGTAGAGCTTCTTCTTCTCGAGCGCGACCTTGGCCATCGCCAGCGCCGTGCCGGAGTTGGTGCCGCCGACCAGCATGTCGACGCCTTGCGTGTCGAACCATTCGCGCGCCTTGGCGGCGGCGACGTCGGGCTTGTTCTGGTGGTCGGCGACGAGCACCTCGATCTTCTTGCCGGCGATCGCGCCGCCCATGTCGGCGACCGCCATCTTGATCGCCTCGGCACCGGCCGGGCCGTCGATATCGGCGTACAGGCCCGACAGATCGCTGATGAAGCCGATCTTGATCGCGTCGCCGGAGATCTGGGCCTGGGCCGGGGCGCCGGCCATCGCCGCGAAGGCGAGCAAGCAGGCGGAAACGAGCTTCGTGACTTTCATCGATCTCTCCGTTGAAGAAGGTGGAAAAGGGAAAAGGAAGGCGTCAGACGCCCAGGTACTCGTGCAGGCGCTCCATGCGCGCCGGCAACTCGGCCTGGCTGAACTGCTGGATGACCTGGCCATGTTCCATGACCAGGAAGCGATCGGCCAGGGGCGCCGCGAAGCGAAAATTCTGCTCGACCATGACGATCGTGTAGCCCTGCCCGCGCAGCGACTTGACGACCTCGCCGAGCTTTTGCACGATCACCGGGGCCAGGCCTTCGGAGATCTCGTCGAGCAGCAGCAGGCGCGCGCCGGTGCGCAGGATGCGCGCCACCGCGAGCATCTGCTGCTCGCCGCCCGAGAGTCGCGTGCCCTGGCTCTGGGCGCGTTCCTTCAGGTTGGGGAACATGGCGTAGATCTGCTCGACGCTCATTCCGCCCGCGCCGAGCGCCGGTGGCAGCATCAGGTTTTCTTCGGTCGAGAGCGAGGAGAAGATGCCGCGCTCTTCCGGGCAGTAGCCGAGGCCGAGCCGGGCGATGCGGTGCGTCGGCAGGCCGACCGTCTCGGTGCCCCTGACCTTGATCGAGCCGGTGCGCGCGCCGATCAGGCCCATGATGGCGCGAAGCGTGCTCGTGCGGCCGGCACCGTTGCGCCCCAGCAGGGTCACGACCTCGCCTTCGTCGACGTGGAAGTCGACGCCGTGCAGCACATGCGATTCGCCGTACCAGCCCTGCACGCCTGCGACTTCGAGAAATCGCGCAGCCATCAGTGCGCTCCCACCAGCTCGGTCTGCGCGCTGCCCATGTAGGCCTCGATCACCGCCGGGTTCTTCGCGACTTCGGCGTACGGACCCTCGGCCAGCGTGGCGCCGCGCGCCAGCACGGTGATGGTGTCGGCGATGCTCGCGACCACGCTCATGTTGTGCTCGACCATGAGCACGGTGCGGCTCGCCGCCACCTTCTTGATGAGCTGGCGGATGCGGTCGACGTCTTCGAGGCCCATGCCTTGCGTCGGCTCGTCGAGCAGCATCAGCTTGGGGTCCATCGCCAGCGTCGTCGCGATCTCGAGGGCGCGCTTGCGGCCGTAGCTCAGCTCGACCGCCGGAACGTGTGCGTAGGCAGCGAGATCGACCGCGGCGAGCAGCTCGATGGCGTGCGCGTCGAGCACGTGCAGCGAGCTCTCCGGCTTCCAGAAATGAAACGAGGTGCCGAGCTTGCGCTGCAGGGCGATGCGCACGTTTTCGAGCACCGAGAGGTGGGCGAACACGGCCGAGATCTGGAACGAGCGGACGACACCCATGCGCGCGATCGCCGCCGAGGACTGCGCCGTGATGTCGTGGCCGTCGAAGACGATCGTGCCCGAGGTCGGCGTCAGGAACTTGGTGAGCAGGTTGAAGCAGGTCGTCTTGCCGGCCCCGTTCGGCCCGATCAACGCGTGGATGCTGCCGCGTCGCACGCGCAGGTTGACCTTGTCGACGGCGACGAAGCCCTTGAACTCCTTGGTCAGCGCCCGCGTCTCGAGGATGTAGTCGGTGTCGCCGCCGGACTGGTCGCTCATGCAGCGGCCTCCTCGAGGCGGCGCGCCGCACGGGCGTCGCCGCCGATGCGACGCGACAGCTCGGCGGCAACGCCGAGGGCGGCGTCGCGATGGCGGGCGCCGCGGTCGGCGCCGAGCATGGCCTTGTTGATGCAGACCGAGATCGCCGCCACGACTTCGCCGGAGGCGCCGAAGACCGGCGCGCCGAACGAATAGACGCCTTCGCGAACGCCTTCGTCGTCGAGGCTGTAGCCGCGCCGCCGGGTCAGGGCGAGCTCCTTTCGCAAGGCATCGAGATCGCGCGGCCCCTTGCGCGTGAGCCGGGTGCCCAGCCCGGCGGCGAAGCGGCGCCGCACTTCCGCCTCCGGCAGCCAGGCCAGCATCGCCTTGCCGCTGCCCGACAGGTAAGCCGGCAGCCGCATGCCGACGTTGAAGGCCAGGCCGAGCGGCCGGGCGCTCTTGCGCACCGCGACGTACAGCGCCTCGGTGCCGGAGAGCACGGAAAGAACGACCGTCTCTTCCGGCGCGCTGCCGCTGTCGGCCCAGAGCGCGTTGAACTCCTGGGCCACGTCGGTGCCGGAGACGAAGGCCTCGGCCAGGCCCATGACGCGCGGCCCGATCAGGAAGGCGCCGTCCGGCTGGCGGCGCAGGTAGCCGAACGAGACCAGCGTGTTGCAAAGGCCGTGCACGCTGCTCTTGGGCAGGGCCAGCTCGCCGGCGAGCCGGGCCAGCGTCATCGGCTCGCGCGCCCCGGCCAGCCGCTCGAGCAACGCGAGCGCGCGCGACACCGCCGGCACGAGCGGCGTCGCCGTCGCCTTGCTGGTGATCGGCAGCGCGCGAATGGTGTCGAAGCGGGAGGCGAGGCGGGCTTGCATGCGGGAAGAGGCCGCGTTCAGTCCGTTGAACGCGCTTCAGCGAGCGGGACGCCGAGTCTAGGGTTGCCGAAGTCCGCGCCACCTCTGCTCGCGGGTTACCCCTGACAGGAATTGCCCTCGCTTGGCGAAAGAGCAGGGCCTCGGCCCGCCGCTCAGCGAGCCGCCGGGAGCTTGCGCCGAATGACGTGGCGGCCGTCGCGCACCGCGACATAGCCACCGCTGGTCAAGTCCTTCATCACCCGGTTGACCATCTCGCGCGACGAGCCGACGCGCTCGGCGATGTCCTGCTGGGTCAGCTTCTCGCGCACCACGCGCTCGTCGCCGACCGGGTCTGAAAGCTCCATGAGGGCGCGGACCATCCGCCCGTAGACATCCTGCAGGGCCAGGCTCTTCACCTGCTCGGTCAGGCGCCGGACCATGCGCACGAGCTTCTGCGAGAGGTGCAGCGCGAAGTCGGGTTGCTCGGCGAGAAAGCCGCGCAGCTGCGCGCCGGAGATGACGCAGCAGGTCGAATCGACCAGCGTCTTCACCGACGCCGAGCGGGCCGTGCCGTCGAGCGAAAGCTCGCCGACGTATTCGCCCGGGCCGTGCTCGGCCAGCACGACGTCGCGGCCCTCGTCGGAGCTGGCGTAGACGCGCAGGCGCCCGGTCAGGACGATGTAGAGCGAATCGCTGACGTCGCCCTCGTTGATGAGGATGGCGTTGGCGCGAAACGGACGCGTGTTGCCGTGCGCCGCCAGGGCGTCGAGCAAGGGCGTAGGCAGCCGATCTTCGTTCACGTCGTCCGCATCCCCCGGCTGAGCCCGTATGTCAGAGGCGCGAATTATGGGTTGCGTCTGGCCGAAGTGACCAATGTCACTGGCGCGGCGCGACCTGCTCACTCGGCGCCGAGGCTCGTTTTTCCGAGACTGGCGTCGGGCTGTAGCGAATGGTTCGCGACAGCAGAAACAAGCCGGAGAAACAGCCATGAAGACCCTCTACGACGACGTCGCCAACGCCCTGGTCACCGTCACTTTCGCCGTCGCCCTCGTCTCGACGCTCGTCAGCGTGCTCGTCGGCGCGGCCTGAGCGACGACCGAAGCCCAGCCACTCGCCGGAGACTGCGATGCCGACGCCGGCGCTCCGGGCCGCTGCGTGGACGCGCCTCGGCGTGTGGGCCGCGGCCCTGGCCACCAGCGTCGCCGCGTCGACGATCGCCTGGCGCCTCGTGCTCCTGACCGTCGCGGTGGCGATGGGCGGCTGCGCCGTCCTGCCAAGCCAGGTCGAGCGACCGCATTCGTTCGCGCGCAGCGATGTTGCCGACACGCAGCTCGCCCGCATCGCGGCGGCCTCGACGCCCGAGGACGAGCGCGAGCTGTCCGGCTTTCGCCTGCTGCCCGACGGCGCCGAGGCCTTTGCCGCACGCATCGCCCTGATCCGCCGCGCCGAAAAGACGATCGACGCCCAGTACTACGTCATCGCCAGCGACCGCACCGGGCACGAGTTCCTGCGCGAGCTGAAGGCCGCGGCGGCGCGCGGCGTGCGCGTGCGCATCCTGGTCGACGATCTCTATGCCACCGGCGAGGACGCGTTGTTCGCCGGCCTGGCCGCGCACGACAACGTCGAGGTGCGCATGTTCAACCCGCTGCCGGTGCGCGGCGGCAGCTTCGGCCAGCGCATCCTGCTCTCGCTGCATCAGTTCTCGCGCATCAACCATCGCATGCACAACAAGCTGTTCATCGCCGACGGCAGCTTCGCCGTGACCGGTGGCAGGAACATCGCCGACGAGTACTTCGACCGCGGCGGCGATGCCAACTTCATCGACATGGACCTGCTCTCGACCGGGCCGGTGGTGGGCAAGCTCGCCGCCGTGTTCGACCGCTTCTGGAACGCCGACATCGTCTATCCGGTGCGCAGCCTGGTCGGCGGCGAGCCGTCGCGGCAAGCCTTCGAGCAGCAGGTCGGCGAGCGGCCCGCTGAGGCGACAGAGGCGTCGGAGCCGGACGCGGAGTCGGTCGAAGCCGGCCTGGCCAGTGGTCGCCTCGCCTTCGAACGTGCCGAAGCCGAGGTGTTCGCCGATGCGCCGCAGAAGGCGAGCGGCGATACCGGCGAGGCCACGGTGGCGGAGGCTCATCTCGAACTGCTCGGCTCTGCGGCGTCGTCGGTACTGCTCGCGTCGCCCTACTTCGTCCCCGGCAAACGCGAGATGCAGGCCCTGTCGGCGATCCGCTCGCGCGACGTCAGCGTCTCGGTGCTGACCAATTCGCTGGCGACCACCGACGAGCCGCTGGTGCACTACGGCTACGCCCGGCATCGCGCCGCGCTGCTCGACGCCGGCGTCGACCTGAATGAGCTTCGGCCGTCGGCCGAGGATAGCGCCGAGGCGGCGCGCTCGATCGGCAGGTCAGGCGCCGGCAACTCGCTGGGCCGCCTGCACACCAAACTTTCGGTCGTCGACGACGAGAAGACTTTCGTCGGCTCGATGAACATGGACGGCCGCTCGGCCCACCTCAACACCGAAGCCGGCATGGTGATCCACAGCCGGACGCTGGCGGCGTTCGTCGCGAGGTTCCTGCGCGGCCACGAGAAGGAGCGCAGCTACCAGGTGCGCCTCGAGGGTGACGGACTGCGCTGGTCGTCAGGTGTAGGCGCCGACCGGCAGACGCGCTCGGTCGAGCCCGCGACGGCTTCGGCGCCGGCGCTGCCGGTCCGCTTGCTCGCCCAGCTGCTGGGCGAAGGCCTGCTCTAGGGCCTGCTGCGGGCGCCATGCAGGTGCCCGAGTGACCGAAGTCACTCGCCCGCTGCGTACTGCTGACTGGGCGCGAGAGCCGCCTTTTTCGACACTGTCGTCAGGCCTGAAACGAATGGTTCGCTTCAGCCGAAACGCCAAACAAGGAACTGCCATGAAGACCCGCTACGACGACATCGCCACTACCCTGATCGGTGTTGCCTTCTGCTTCCTTTCCGCCTCGATGGTCATCGCCACCCTGGTCGGCGCCGCCTGAGATGCGCCGCGCTGCCGGCGCTATCGGCGTGCCGTCAGGCGATGCAGCCGCGCGCCTCGATCGCCCACACCTCGGCGACGACGCCGCTGTCGAGCCCGCCACGCACCGCGACGTAGCGGTCGTGCAGGTTGACGGTCGGATCGCAATGCCCCGGCACCAGCCAGACCGTCTCGCCGAGCTGCGGCAGCTCAGCGCTCGCGCCGCCGGCCCGGACGCGCAGGACGGCATGCTCGTCGCTGACGTTGGTGACCTCGAGCTCGCGCCGCCAGACCCGCGGCGGCCCCGAATCGACAGCGTGCGACTTGTGGCCGGCGTCGACGACGGCGTGCGAGGTGCCGTGGCTCATCACCTGGCTCTTCACGAACAGCGCGTGCTCGAAGCGCGGCGTGTTCGGGCCCGGCGCGTTGTCGGCGTAGTCGCGGTCCATGAACAGGTAACTGCCGGCCTGCAGCTCGCCCCAGATGCGGCTGGCCGCGTCGAAGGCGAAGGTGCCGGTGCCGGTGCCGGTGACCAGCCGGCAGGCGATGCCGGCGGCCGTGATGCTGGCCTGCGCGGCGCGCGCCAGCGACGCCGCATGGCGCGACGCCGCCTCGCGCTCGGCCGCGCCGCGCAGGTGCTGGGCCGCGCCGTGATAGGCCTGCAGGCCGGCCAAGCGCAGGCCACCGTCGGGCGGTGCATGCGAGGCGA
>JANXWR010000277.1 GCA_025351025.1 Burkholderiales bacterium
CGGCGTCAACGTGCTGCACGCCTGGGGCATGACCGAGATGAGCCCGGTCGGCACGGTATCGATCTTGAAGGGCACGCAGCTCGACAAGAGCGCCGAGGAGCGCTTCGCGATCCAGTCCAAGCAGGGCCGCGCGGTGTACGGTGTCGACATGAAGATCGTCGACGGTCAGGGCGAGGAGCTTTCCTGGGACGGCAAGACCTCGGGCGAGCTGATGGTGCGCGGACCCTGGGTCGTCTCGAGGTACTTCAAGAACGAGGGCGGCGACCCGCTCGTCGACGACGCAGCCGGCCACGGCTGGTTTCCGACCGGCGACGTCGCGACGATCGACGGCGACGGCTTCGTGCAGATCACCGACCGTTCCAAGGACGTGATCAAGTCCGGCGGGGAGTGGATCGGCTCGATCGACCTCGAGAACATCGCCATGGCGCACCCGGGCGTGCAGATGGCGGCGTGCATCGCCGCCGAGCACAAGAAGTGGGACGAGCGGCCGCTCCTCATCGTCGTCAGGAAGCCGGGCAGCGAAGTCACGCGCGACGAGCTGCTCGCGTTCTACGAAGGGCGCATCGCCAAGTGGTGGACGCCCGACGACGTCGTCTTCGTCGACGCGATCCCGCTCGGCGCCACCGGCAAGATGCTGAAGAACCGTCTGCGCGAGCAGCACGGCAAGCGCCTCCTCGAGTCCTCCTGATTGCCTGACGCTCGCGCGACCCGCGGCGTCTGGGCCGCTGCCGTGGCGTTCTCGTGGTGGGGATTCTTCCCGATCTACTTCCGGCTGCTTCCCGGTGTGCAGCCGGTCGAGGTGCTGGCGAACCGGATCGTCTGGTCGCTGCTGCTCGTGACGGCCATCCTGACCTGGCAGCGTCATTGGGGCTGGCTCGGACGGGCCTTGCGCCATCCGCGCTCGATTGCCAGCTTCATCGCCAGCTCGCTGCTGCTCTCGGCCAACTGGATCACCTACATCTGGGCCGTCTCGAACGGCCATGTCGTCGACGCGAGCCTCGGCTACTTCATGACGCCGCTGGTCAACGTCGCGCTCGGCTACGGCCTGCTCGGCGAGCGGCCGCGGCGCGCGCAGTGGACTGCGCTCGCGATCGCGGCGATCGGCGTCGTCTGGCTGACGATCAGCGCCGGCAAGCTGCCGTGGATCGGCCTCGTGCTCGGCCTCACGTTCGGCGCCTACGGGCTGCTGCGCAAGGTGGCCGTGCTCAGCGCGCTCGAAGGGCTGACCTTCGAGACCATGATCCTGGGCCCCGCCGCGCTCGCCGGCATGGTCTGGTGGTGGGGCAGCAGCGCGACCAGTTTTCCGGGGCCCGACCTCGGCACCAATCTGTGGCTGCTCGGCCTCGGACCGGCGACGACGCTGCCCTTGCTGCTCTTCGCCATCGCCGCGCGCCGCATCCCGTTGACGACGCTCGGCCTGATGCAGTACCTGAGCCCGACCGTGCAGCTCGTGATCGGGCTCTGGCTCTTTCACGAGCCGTTCACGCTCGGCCGGCTCGCCGGGTTCGGCCTGATCTGGATCGCGCTCGCCATCTACACCGCCGACGGCTGGCGCACGATGCGCCGGCTCGCGCCGACGGCGGCGTAGCTCGGCGCAATCAGCCAGCCGCGATCACCTGCGCCGCGGCATTGACCACGGCGGCGATGCGGCCGATGTAGCGCAGCTGCTGCGTCGTCATGCCTTCCTTCTTCAGCAAGGCGTAGTGCGAGCCGACGCAGAAGTGGCACTTGCCGACGATCGAGGCGGCGAGCGCATAGGCCTCGAACTTCTTCTTGTCGACGCCGCCCGAGCTCGCATAGGCATTCATGCGCAGCTCGGCGCGCTGCGTCTTCAGGTCTTCGTCGCCGGCCATCTCGACGTAGGGATACCAGACGTTGTTCATGCCCATCAGCGCCGCCGCGGTGAGCGCGGCGTTGGCCTCGGCCGCAGGCGCCGCGGCCTTGAAGGCGTCGACGAGCGGCTTCGACTTCGCGGCGAATGCCGCGGCCAGGGCAACGCCGAGCGCGTCTTCCGGCGCCAGGCTCGAGCGCGCGATCACGCCGTCGAGGTTGAGGCGGATGTCCTTGGCGTAGTCGGGGATCCGGTCCTTAATCGTGTTCAGGAATTCCATGATGTGTCGTTCTACATTCGGCAAAGAGCCCGCCGAAGCGGGCTCCTCGCGGGTTGCACTGCGGTGATCAGAGCGTGTCGCCGCCGACCGTGCGGTTGCACGGGCAGAGCTCGTCGGTCTGCAGGCCGTCGAGGATGCGCAGCACCTCTTCGGGATTGCGGCCGACGTTGAGGTTGTTGACGCTGACGTGCTGGATCGTGCCTTCGGGATCGACGATGAAGGTCGCGCGCAGCGCCACGCCCTCGTTGCGGTCGCGCACGCCGAGCTGATCGACGAGCGCGCCCTTCGAGTCGCCGAAGCTCCAGTGGCCGAGCTTGCTCAGGTCCTTGTGGTCACGCCGCTAGCCGAGCTTGGAGAACTCGTTGTCGGTCGAGCCGCCGAGCAGGATCGCGTCGCGCGAACCTTGCGCTGGCCAGAGTGGCGATCTCGTCGGTCACGCAGGTAGTACGCAGTGGACTCGATCGACACATGCCCCATGTACATCGACAGCTTGGGCAACTGCACCTGCACGTCGACGTCTTGTCGGTACCAGCGCGCCCCCGCCTGGACGGCGAAGCTGTGGCGAAGATCATGCACACGAGGCGGCCGCCGGCCCGAAGCAGGCACGGCAGCACCGCGAAGTAGCGAGTTCAATCCGTGCTGCAGGCCGCTGATCGAATACGGCCTCATCCGGCCTCGGGCGCGATTGCACAACAGCGGCGCTGTCAGCCGCGTCCCGAAGCCGACGCCCGCACGCTTGATCAGGTAGTCCGCAAGCTCGGCACGCACGCTGTCCGACAGCGGCAACAGGCGCGACTTGTGGAACTTGGACTCGCGCACGCAAAGCACGCCTGCGGCGTCTTCGACGTCGCCCAGGGTCAGCCGCTGCAGTTCCCCCAGACGCAAACCCGTCGTATACGGCAGCACCACCGCCAGCCGCATGGTCGCCGGCCGCAAGGGCGAGTTCGGGCTCGGCTCGAAGGAGCCGGCCAGTGTGAGCATGCGCGCGACGTCCTTCTCGGCGAGGATCACCGGCGTGACATGGGGCCGCGCGGCAGATCAGCTCGGGCCCAGGCACGAAGCAAGCAGTCCGGATCGAAGCGACGCCGCCAGACGCAGAAGTGACGCACCAACTGCGCCCACTTGCGCCGGGTGTTGGGGTGACGGTCCTGGCGGCTGTCGAACCAGTGCCGAAAGCCGTCGGCGGTCAGGTCGTCATGGCCAAGCGTCGGCAGTTCTCGAAGCAGCGTCTGCAGCAGCCACTGCTCCTGTCGGTACCGACGGCCGAGAGCGCGCCAGTGCGCCAAGTACGCGGCAACCTGTTCGGCGAAGGCGGTGCCGGCGTTCACGGCGTCACCTCTGCCGGGACGTTCAGCGCCACTTCGCGCAGCATGTCAATCTGGATGCGCAGGTACGCACTCGTACTGGCCAGGCTGCGGTGGCCCATGAGATCGCCGATCACCTTCATCCCCACGCCGGCATCGAGCAGCCGCATCGCGAAGCTGTGGCGCAGCGCGTAGGCCGACGCGTCGGCGATCGGCAGCCCGCTGCACCGCGCATGCACCTTGTAGCGCTGTGTGACGGCGCCCGGGCTCATCGGGCCGAATGGCGGTTGTGCCAGCCCGAACAACTCCCTGTCGCTCGATCCGTGAGGGCTCCGCTGGACATGCTGGCGCAGGACATCGATCGTGGCCGGCGCCAGCGGCAACAGCAGCACCGAACGAGTCTTCGACTGCACGACACGCAAGGTCAGCGCCTGCCAGTCGATCGACGAGCGCTTCAGCGCCGCCACTTCGCCAGGGCGTAGACCGTAGCCAGCCATCAGGTGAAGGATCGCGTGGTCGCGTGCGCCGACGCGGGTTGACCGGTCGATCGAGGCCAGCAGGGACTGAACCTGGCCCGGCAGCAATGCCCGCGGCGGTTGCTCGAACCCGAACGACTGCGGAAGCTCGAACTCATGCAGCGGTTCAACAAGCGCCCCAGTCTCGAAGGCGTAGTGCAGGTAGCGGCGCACGACCTGCACGGTGTGATGGAACGTGCGCCGAGCCAGTTGCGGCCCGCGCCGTCGCAAGAACTCGTCGAGCGCTTGCCACGTGATCGACGACGGTTCCTGGTTGGGCTCCAGAACGCGGCTCAGGAAGTCCGTTAACGCCCAGTTGTCGTAGGTGCCGGTGGCCGGCGCGATGCCGCGCAGTTCCACCAGGCGCCGAAGGTGTTGCTCCTTCAGCGTGAACCGAGGCTGACATGGCCTCGGAGCAGCCAGCCGACCGCAGTCTCGAAGGTAGCGGCTGAACAGCCGGCACGTCCCGACGTAGCCCTCGCATGGCCATGCGTCGAACGCGGCGCGCAGAACGTCGGCACGGGTGGTGGCGATTGGCGGCAGGCCGGAACTCTCCAGCACCTGCCGTAGGCGGCGGGTGTGCCGCTCGGTGCGCCGGTTGTTCGAGCCGGTGGCGGCAACCATCGTCGCAAACGCATCAAGGTCGGCCGCGTGCGGCGACGACGTGTAACGGGACAGGGAACGCGAGAAGAGCTGTTCGAGCATGGCGGTCTCCAAGTTGAAACGTGGGGACCGCGGACGCTACGGCGGGCTTCAGTAATGTGGCGTGATCAAATGGGATCGCCCGATGCGGTCAGGGGAACGAAACGCGACCGCACATAAGCGTGCTGTGCACACAAGTGCAGTAACGGTGAGCTCACCGTTACTCGTGATGGTTGAAGCCGGGCTTGACGCCCTGGACGCTGAAGGCTCCGAGCTTGTCGCCGATCGTTTTCATCGCTTGGTTCCTGTTTAGGTGAAAGCGCCGGAGGTGGCGCGACAGGAACGAAGCTTAGACTATCGATACGACATATCCAATCGTCAATGCCTAATGAAGCGATCGGTTCAACGCAGGTCGCCGGCGAGGCTGGCGAGCGTTTCCGGGGCGATCGCGATGTGCGCCGGGTAGTGCGTGTGGTCGCAGCCGAGCCTGGCGCTGGCGCCGGCACGAAGCGCCTCGCGCGCCGGCCTGGCGATCTCGAAGCGCAGGAAGTGGACGGCCGAAGTCTTCTCGTCGGTCTCGCGGTCGAGGTCTTCGTCGGCGATGGCGTAGCTGCGCGCGTGGCCCTCGACCTCGACGAAGACGCGATCCTCCACACCGATCAGCCGGCCCAGCTCGCGCTTGCGCTCGTTCGGGTCGGGGTACTCGATGAGGAGCGTCGCCTTCCAGTTCGTGCCGTCGGGAACGAGCGCGGCGTAGGCCTCGATCTCGCTCCGGATGCCCTCTTGCTCGAAGATCTTCTCGATGTGCAGCATCTCCTGGATCTGGCGCAGCACCGTCGTCTCGTCCTCGAACTGCAGGTTCAGGTGCTCGCCGAGCTGCACGCTGCGGAGGCGCCGATGGGCAATGAAGGCGGGCCGACTCGAGGCGCGAATCTTCGCGTAGGCCTCGAGCGAAAGTAGCTTGTCGGCGGTGATGGTCATGGCGTTGCCTCCCATGTCACTTGAGGCCGTAGGCCAGTGCAACAAGGCTGAGCGGATGCGCGAGCTGCGCCGGCGGCAAGCCGTTCTCGGCCATACCCTGCGCGATGTGGTGACCCGCCAGCGCGCAGTCCGAGCTGATGAAGTCGGGCGTGCCGTTGCCCATCGCCTTGAACACCGGCTTGCCGATCTTCATTGCCACCGGATGCGTCGGCGTCTTCACGCCGTAGGTGCCGGCGTGGCCCGAGCAGCGCTCGACGGTGTTGAGCTCGACCGCCACCGACTTGCCGATGAGCTTGAGCATCTCTTCGGTCTTGCGGCCGATCTTCTGCACCCGGCCATGACAGGGCACGTGGTAGCTGACCTTGCCCAGCGGTGTGTTGAAGTCGGTCTTGAGCAGGCCATCGCGATGACGCGCGATCAGATACTCGAAGGGATCGAACATCGCGGTCTGGACGGCCTTCACGTCGGCGTCGTCCGGAAACATCAAGGGCAGCTCCTGCTTGAACATGAGCGTGCACGAGGGCACCGCCGTGACGATCGCATAGCC
>JANXWR010000316.1 GCA_025351025.1 Burkholderiales bacterium
CCGCGTGCCGGAGAGGGCTGGGGTGAGGTTGGGCGCGGCGAACGGCCCTCACCCCTACCCTCTCCCACAAGTGGGAGTGGGAGCAATGCCTCAGCCGCCCTGCTTCGGATCGCTGATCCGCTTCTCGAGCGCCGCCGCCAGGGCACGCGCTTCGTCGCCTTCGGGGATGGCGCGGCCGCTGTCGCGCCACTCGACGGCGGCCTTGAAGCCTTCGGCCTGCGCTTGGCGGCGGAACCACAGGCCTTCGGGGTTGTGCCGGGTCACGCCGTCGAACACCGTGGCCAGCGTCTGCGCCTGCTCGAGACCGGCCGTCAGCATGACCTGGTTGACGACGAGCTTGTGCATCGCCAGGTGCGAGCGCGGCACGCCGGCGATGCGCTCGGCGAGCGCGTTGCAGGCGGCGTCGAGCTCGGCCGCGGGCACCGAGATGTTGGCGAGGCCCCATTCGGCGGCCTGCCTGCCGCTGATCGTGTCGCCGGTGAACATCATCTGCTTGGCGCGCGCCGGACCGAGACGAAAGGTCCACATCGCCGTCGTCGGGCAACCCCAGACGCGGGTCGGCATGTAGCCGATCTTCGCGTCATCGGCCATCACAAGCAGGTCGCAGCAGAGCGCGATGTCGCTGCCGCCTGCGACCGCGTAGCCGTGCACCTTGGCGATGGTCGGCTTGGCGCAGCGCCACAAGGACATGAAGTCTTCGGTGTGGCGCTTCATCAGCGCGTAGTCGAGCATCGGGTCCCAGGGGTGCTTTTCCTGCTGCAACGGATGGTCCCTGGCGGCGTGCAGTGGCGTGTCCTCGGCAAGCACGACCAGGTCGTAGCCGGCGCAGAAGGCGCGGCCCTCGCCCTCGACGACGATGACATGCACCTGCTCGTCGGCCTCGGCCCAGGCGACCGCCTCGCGGATCTCGCCCGGCATCTTCGAATCGATCGCGTTCAGCCGCTCGGGCCGCGACAGGCGCAGTCGCGCGATGCGCGGCCGCGCCGGATCCTTGTCGATGCTGAGCGAGCTGAACTTCGGCATCGCGGGCGCGCCGGGCGGAGCGCCCTCAGTTCGACGCGAAGCAGTAGATGCGCGCGTCGCTGCCGGTCGCCTTGAGCGAGGCGATGTCGCAGCCGCGCGACTGGTGCGACGAGTTCCAGGACTTCGCCGGCACGCTGTCGTCGAGGCCGGTGCGGTCGCTGTGGCCGAGCATGGCGGCGCCCTCGCCGCCCTTGGTCCAGTTGCCGCAGGTCGTGTCGACGCTGCCCTTGATCGACGTGCCGTCGGGCTGCGAGCCGGTCAGGATGTCGTGCATGTTGGGCGTGTCGCCGCGGCCGTTCACGACCTCGCCTTTCTCGGTCAGCGCCGTCTGCTTGCTGAGGTTGTTGGCGCCGTGCAGCTCGGTCACGTTCTGCGCGACGACGACGCCCTTGGCATTGCGCCATGGCCCGGTGCCGATGCGGTCGCGGGCGTTGACGCCGGTCGTGCTGCCCGCCGGCACGGTGCTCAGGTAGGCGCGCCAGGTGTGCCCGGTCGAGCCGGCCGCGCCGGCGAGCGAGCTGCAGAGCTGGTCGGCGCCGGCGATGCCACCGAGGTCGCCGCCCTTGCCCGAGCCGGTGCTCGAAACGAAGAAGGTCATGTCGTTCTTCGCCATCATCGAGCCGCAGGCGACGAGAACAGAAAGCGTGCCGCAAGCGGCGAGCAGAAGAACGAATTTCGAGCGGCGCATGGGAAAACTCCTCGTTGGGACTGTCGGGCTTCGCGGACGAAGCGGCCGGCGCAGACTAGTGCAAAGCCGCTGCCGCTTCAAGCGGCGTTCCCCGCGTTGCGCGGCACGGCGCGGGGCGCGACCGACCTGGCCACGTGTGCGATGCTCGCACGATGCTTTCGCGCCGCCGCCTGCTCGTCGCCCTGCTCGCTGCAAGGGGATCGCGCGAGGCGCTCGCCGCGAGCCCGTCTCCAAGCTCGGTCGCGCTCGCGTTCCCGCGCGACTTCGGCGCGCATCCGCACTCGCGCATCGAATGGTGGTACGTCACCGGCGCGCTCGAAGCCGCGGCGAAGACCTGGGGCTTTCAGATCACCTTCTTTCGCGCCACCACCGGCATCGCCGGCGCCGAGACGAGCGCGTTTCGCGTCGACCAGCTCCTCTTCGCGCACGCCGCCGTCACCGACCTCGCGAACGCGCGCCTGCTGCACGACCAGCGCATCGCGCGGCCCGGCTTCGGCATCGGCGGCGCGTCGACCGAAGACACCGACCTGGTGCTGCGCCGCTGGCGCCTCGAGCGCACTGGCGGCGCCGGAGCGAGCCGCTATCGCGCCGTCGTCGCCAGCGAGACGGCGACCTTTCGCTTCGACCTGGCGCTCGAAGCGACCCAGGCCGTGCTGCTTCAAGGCGTCGACGGTCTGTCGCAGAAGGGACCGGATGCGTCGCATTCGAGCCGCTACTACAGCGAGCCGCAGCTCGCGGTTCGCGGCACGCTCGGGTTCGGTCGTGCCGCACCGTTCGAAGTCACGGGTCGCGCCTGGCTCGATCACGAATGGAGCGACTCGCTGCTCGACGCGAGCGCCGTCGGCTGGGACTGGATCGGCATGAATCTCGACGACGGCGCCGCGCTGACTGCATTTCGTCTGCGCCGCGCCGACGGCACGACGCTGTGGGCCGGCGGCAGTCATCGCGGAGCGGGTGCGCACGCTGTGCCGCGCAACTTCGCGGCCACCGAAGTGGCGTTCCAGGCCGGGCGAACCTGGACCAGCCCGGCGACTCGGGCGACCTACCCGGTGCAGTGGTCGGTGACGACGCCGGTCGGCCGATTCGATGTCGTCGCCTCGCAGGACGATCAGGAGCTCGACGGCCGCGCCGCGAGCGGCGCGGTCTACTGGGAAGGCCTGTCGAAGCTTCTCGATGCGAGCGGCCGCCAGGTCGGGCGCGGCTACCTGGAGATGACCGGTTACGCCGCGCGCCTCGTGCTTTAGCGACGATCGGTTGCCAGCGCGACCGGTTCGCCCGACGCCCGCTCGGCGGCGAGCTTCGCGCAGCGCGCGCTGGCGCGCCAGTCGTCGAGCGACACGGCGATCTCGCCCATGTCGAGTTGGTGGATGCCGCGCGTGATGAAGACGTAGTCGCGCAAGGCGTCGATGCCCTGGTCGGCCTTCTGGACGACGCGCTTCTGCACATAGCCGAGCGCCTTGCAGGGCGCGTCGGCGGCGACGGCCGGGCCAGCCAGAGAGACGGAAAGAACGGCACCGCAGGCGGTACCGGCGAGACAACGGACAAATGCGTTCATGTGAGCAACTCCGGAAGGGTGGACGAAGGCCGCTCGGGTTTCTCGCGGCAGGCCGGCGTCGA
>JANXWR010000449.1 GCA_025351025.1 Burkholderiales bacterium
GACGCGGTGCCATTCGGTCTCTTCGACCTTCTCGCCGGAAGTCTTGTCCTTCCAGCTGCGCGAGGTGGCGATCGAGACGGTGCACCAGGCGCCGCCGTTCGGGTTGTAGCGAACCTCGGGATCGCGGCCGAGGTTGCCGACGATGATGACCTTGTTGACCGATGCCATAACTGGGCTCCTGTTGGCGAAGAGGGTTGCAAAGATTATGCGGCGCGCACCGCGCGCCGCGCTCCCTCGAAAGTTTTCCCCCTCAGGGCTGATAGCCGGGCACGCCCATCTGCCAGAGCAGGAAGGAATAGAAATCGGCGCGCTCCTCGAGCTGCTGCTTCTTGGTGTTGCCGATGCCGTGACCGGCGTCGTAGTCGAGGCGCATCAGCACCGGCTTGCCGCTGGTCGTCGCCGCCATCAGACGCGCCGCGGTCTTGGTCGTGTTCCAGACCTCGACGCGCGGATCGTTGACGCCGTGCATGAAAAGCACCGCCGGATAAGGCGTGCCCTGCTTGATGTTGGCGTAGGTGCTCATCGCCAGCAGCGCCTTGAAGCCGGCCTCGGTCTTGACGCTGCCGAACTCGGGGATGTTCGGCACGCCGTTCGGCGTCGACTCGAAGCGCAGCGTGTCGTTGGCGCCGACTGCGTCGATCACCGCGGCGAACAGGTCGGGCCGGGTCGTCATGGCGCGGCCGACGAGGATGCCGCCGGCGCTGCCGCCGAAGATGCCGAGCCTGGCCGGCCGCGTGTACTTCTGCGCGATCAGATACTCGGCGCAGGCGATGAAGTCGTTCCAGGTGTTGGGCTTGGTCGCCTGGTAGCCGCCGCGGTACCAGTCCTCGCCGTAGACCGAGCTGCCGCGCGGGTTGGCGACGGCGTAGACGCCGCCCGCATCGAACCAGGCGAGCCGACCGACACTGAAGTAAGGCTCCTCGGTGAGGCCGTAGCTGGCATAGCCGTAGAGCAGCGTCGGGTTGTTGCCGTCGAGGACGACGCCCTTCTTGTGCAGGATCGAGAGCGGCACCATCGCACCGTCCGCCGCCTTCACCTTGACTTCGGTCGCGACGATGTCGGCTGGCGCGTCGTACGGGCCGGCGGGTTGCAGCCCGGTGTTGCGCACGCCGCTGTCGGCGGCCGCGACATAGATCTGCGGCGCCCGGATCCAGCTCTGCAGCAGGATGACGACGCCCGGCACGCGCGGGTGGGCAGCGGCGACGCCGCTTTCGCTGTCGACGATGTCGAACGATCCTTCGACCGGCAGCTTCACCTCGCGAGCCGGGCCGCCCGCATAGGCCTGGCGATACAGCTTCTTGACGTTGCCGTCGCGCGTTTCGAGGTAGAGGCCGTCGGACGCCGCGGCGATGTTGACGACGACGCGATCGGAGGCCGGCACGACGACGCGGGCCGACGCCATGTCGGGCTTCTTCAGATCGAGGGCCAGTACCTGCGAGCGCGACACACCCTTGTGCGAAACCATGTAGAGCACGTCGCCGTGATAGGCGAGCCCGGTGACATCGTCGCTGGCGGCGATGATCTTCTTCCACGCCGGCCGGCCGGCGAGCAAGGCGGCCTGCGGCGAGACGAACGCGGTGAGCTCGCGCTGCGTGCCGTTGAAGACGATGCCGAAGGCCCAGCGACCGTCGTAGCCGATGCTGACCGCGGGCGATTCGGCAGCGCCGATGCCGAGGCCCTTCAAGGCCGTGCCGAAGACGACACGTGCCTTCGATTCGGGCTCGCCGGCCCTGAGCATCCAGACCTGGCTGTCCTGGAACTTGTCGGTCTCGGCCATGCCCGGCTTCATCTCCTGCAGGCGGTTGAAGACGAAGGTCTTGCCGTCTTGCGCCCAGTCGACGGCGCCATAGTTGGCCCGGCTGATCGGCGCACCGATCTCCGCGCCGGTCTTCGCATCGACGAGATGCAGCACCGCTTCTTCCGAGCCTTGCTTCGAGAGGCCGTAGGCGACGATCCTGCCGTCGTGCGATGGCGCGAACCAGTTGATCGCGTGCGGCTTGCCGGTCGATTTCTCGAGCAGCTCGGGGTCGACGAGGAGCTTGTCGCTGCCACCGAGGCCGTCGCGGCCGAACAGCTTGAACTGATTCGCCGTCGCCGAGCGGCGCTCGAGGAACCAGCGGTCGTTCGGCAGGCGCACGACCTGCGCGACGCGCTCGGTCACGGCGGCGTCGTACTTGGCGAGGCTTTGCAGCATCGCGGACCGGCCCGGGATCCTTTCGAGCGCGGCATGGGCGCGATCGCTTTGCGCCTTCATCCAGGCCGCGACCGCCGGCTCGTCCTTGTTCTCGAAATTGCGATAAGGGTCCTCGACGGTCGTGCCGAAGAAGGTCTCGGTGACGCTTTTCGAAGGCGCCGGCGGCGCGCCACCGTCTTGCGCGAAGGCGTTTGCGGCGAGCGATGTGGCGGCGATGGCGAACGCCAGCGAGCGAAGCCTGCGGAAGGTTTGCAGCATGTAGAGCGGTCTTTCAGATCGGGCGGGTAGCCCATGAAGAAATCGGCT
>JANXWR010000451.1 GCA_025351025.1 Burkholderiales bacterium
CATCGCCACCGTGATGCCGAACGAGCGCGACGCCTTCACGACGGTGCTCGACCTGGGCGCCAACGTCGATTGCACGGCCGAGAACCTGCTGCAGTTCGCGGTCATGGGCAGCGCCCTGGTGGCCGCGGTCGAGGGCAAGAACGAGCCCACCGTCGGCCTGCTCAACATCGGCGAAGAGGCGATCAAGGGCAGCGAGACGATCAAGCAGGCCGGCGAGCTGCTGCGCGCCGCCGCCGCGGCGGGGCTCGTCAATTTTCACGGCAACGTCGAAGGCAACGATATCTTCAAAGGCACCTGCGACATCGTCGTCTGCGACGGCTTCGTCGGCAACGTCGCGCTGAAGACGGCCGAAGGGCTGGCGTCGATGCTGACCAGCTTCATCAAGGAAGAGTTCACGCGCAACGCCTTCACCAAGCTGGCGGCGCTGGCGGCGCTGCCGGTGCTGAACCGCTTCAAGCGCCGCGTCGACCATCGGCGCTACAACGGCGCGGCCCTGCTTGGCTTGCGCGGGCTCGTCTTCAAGAGCCACGGTTCGGCCGACGCCTTCGCCTTCGAGCAGGCGCTCAATCGTGCTTACGACGCGGCACGCAACGGCCTGCTCGAACGCGTCGAGCGCCGCATTCGGGCCACGCTGGCCGCTCTGCCGGCGGCCGAGGCAGCGGCCGACCCCGCCAGCCCGGCGACCGCACCGCCTGCTCTCGCCGCACACAGCGCATGACGACGCCGCTGCCGCGCTATTCGCGCATCACCGGCACCGGCAGCTTCCTGCCGCCGAACCGCGTCAGCAACGCCCAGCTTGCGGCGCGACTCGCGGCCGACGGCATCGACACCTCCGACGAGTGGATCGTCGAGCGCACCGGCATCCGCTTTCGCCACTTTGCCGAGCCCGCCGTCACCTGCAGCGACTTGGGCGTCGAGGCAGGGCGCCGGGCGCTGGCCGCTGCCGACTGCGACCCGCAGGCGATTGATCTGATCATCGTCGCGACCTCGACGCCGGACATGGTGTTTCCCTCGGCCGCCTGCATGGTGCAGGAAAAGCTCGGCGTGCATGGCTGCGCCGCGTTCGATGTGCAGGCCGTCTGCTCCGGCTTCGTCTACGCGCTTTCGGTGGCCGATTCGATGATCAAGACCGGCCTCGCCACGAAGGCACTGGTGATCGGCTCGGAGGTGTTCTCGCGCATCCTCGACTTCAAGGACCGCACCACCTGCGTGCTGTTCGGCGACGGCGCCGGCGCCGTCGTGCTGGAGGCGAGCGACACGCCCGGCATCCAGGCGACCGAACTGCATGCCGATGGCCGCCACGTCGGCATTCTTTGCGTGCCCGGCACCGTGTCCGGAGGCAAGGTGCTCGGCGATCCGCTGCTCAAAATGGATGGGCGGGCGGTGTTCAAGCTCGCCGTCTCGGTGCTCGACAGCGTCGCCCGCTCGGTGCTCACGAAGGCCGGTCGCACCGAGGCCGACATCGACTGGCTGATCCCGCACCAGGCCAACATCCGCATCATGCAGAGCACGGCGAAGAAGCTGAAGCTTGCAGCGGAAAAGCTGATCGTCACCGTCGACCGCCACGGCAACACCTCGGCCGCTTCGATCCCGCTGGCGCTCGACGAGGCGGTTCGCGAGGGCACGATCAAGCGCGGCGATACGGTGATGCTCGAAGGCGTCGGCGGCGGCTTCACCTGGGGCGCCGCCCTGTTCGACCTGTAGATGAAGCCCTTTGCATTCGTCTTCCCCGGCCAGGGCTCGCAGTCCGTCGGCATGCTCGACGCCTGGGGCGACCACCCGGCCGTACGGCACACGCTCGACGAAGCCTCGGCGGCGCTCGGCGAGGACATCGGCCGCCTCATCCGCGAGGGCCCGAAGGACCAGCTCGACCTGACGACCAACACCCAGCCGCTGATGCTCACCGCCGCTGTGGCCTGCTACCGCGCCTGGCTGGCCGAGACACAGGCCGCCCCCGACGTCGTGGCCGGGCACTCGCTCGGCGAGTACAGCGCGCTCGTCGTCGCAGGCTCGCTGAGGCTGGCCGATGCGCTGCCGCTGGTGCGCTTTCGCGCCCAGGCAATGCAGGAGGCGGTGCCGGTCGGCGTCGGCGCGATGGCGGCCATCCTCGGTCTCGATGCGCAAGCGGTGCGCGCCGGCTGCAGCGCGGCCGCCGAGGCGACCGGCGAAACCGTCGCGGCGGCCAACTACAACGACCCGAAGCAGACCGTCATCGCCGGCACCAGGGCCGGCGTCGACAAGGCTTGCGAGCTGCTCAAGGCAACGGGTGCGAAACGCGCCCTGTTGCTCGCCGTCTCGGCGCCGTTCCATTCGCAGCTGATGAAGCCGGCCGCCGAACGCCTGCGCGAGCGGCTCGCGACTGTATTGATCGATGCGCCCTTCATTCCCGTCATCGACAACATCGACGTGAAGAGCGAGACCGAGCCGTCGGCGATCCGCGACGCGCTGTATCGCCAGGCCTACGGCGCGGTGCGCTGGGAAGAGACGATCCGCGCGATTCGCGGCCGTGGCGTGACGCACATCTTCGAATGCGGGCCGGGCAAGGTGCTCGCCGGCATGGTCAAGCGCATCGACGCCGATGCGGTATCGGCGGCGGTGTTCGATCCGGCGTCGCTGGCTGACGCGAAGGCGCTTCTGCAATGAGCGACGCTGCCGGCATCGCCGAAGCACAGGTCGCCTTCGTCACCGGCGCATCGCGCGGCATCGGTCGCGCCATCGCCGCCGAGCTGGCGAAGAAGGGTTTTCGCGTCACCGGCACGGCGACGACCAAGGCCGGCGCCGCGGCGATCGGCGAGGCGCTCGCTGCGTTTCCCGGCTGCCAGGGCATCGTCCTCGACGTCACCGATGGCGCCGCGGTCGGCGCCGCCATCGATGCCGTCGTCAAGGCCTCGGGCGGCCTGCACGTGCTCGTCAACAACGCCGGCATCACCCGCGACATGCTTTCGATGCGCATGAAGGACGAGGACTGGCATGCCGTGATCGCCACCAACCTCACGGCCGTGTTCCGCACCAGCCGCGCCGCGCTCAGGCCGATGATGAAGCAGCGCTACGGGCGCATCGTCAACATCACCTCGGTGGTTGGGGCGAGCGGCAACCCGGGCCAGGCCAACTACGCGGCGGCCAAGGCCGGCGTCGCGGGCATGACGCGCTCGCTTGCGCGCGAGGTCGGCAGCCGGGGCATCACCGTCAATTGCGTGGCGCCGGGCTTCATAGAAACCGACATGACGAAAGCGCTGGGCGACGCGCAGACCGCGGCGCTGCTCGCGCAGATCCCGCTCGGCCGGCTCGGCCATGCCCCCGAGATCGCCCACGCGGTCGCCTTTCTCGCCTCGCCCGAAGCCGGCTACATCACCGGCACCGAGCTGCACGTCAACGGCGGCATGCTGATGGTCTGACACGGGGCGACCAGCCCTGCGCGGCCGATCGCCGGTGCATCGGAACGGGCATTCTCAAGCCGTAGAATCCGCGTCTACTTTTTCACACACTCCCGGAGGAGTCATGAGCGACATAGAAGCACGAGTCAAGAAGATCATCGCCGAGCAATTGGGCGTTCCCGAGGCTGACGTGGCCAACGAAAAGGCCTTCGTCGCCGACCTGGGCGCCGACTCGCTCGACACGGTCGAACTCGTGATGGCGCTCGAAGACGAGTTCGGCATCGAGATCCCCGACGAAGAGGCCGAGAAGATCACGACCGTCCAGCTCGCGATCGACTACGCCCAGAAGCACCAGAAGGCGGCCTGAGCTGCCGGTTTCTTCGATGCAAGGTCGCGCATGAGCTCCCGCCGCGTCGTCGTCACCGGGCTCGGCCTGATCAGCCCGGTTGGCAACAGCGTCGACGAAGGCTGGCAGAACCTGCTTGCAGGCCGCTCCGGCATCGGCCCGATCACCAAGTTCGACGCGTCCGCTTTTTCCTGCCGCTTCGCCGGCGAGGTCAAGGGCTTCAAGGTCGAGGAGTACTTCCCGGCCAAGGACGCGCGGCACATGGATACCTTCATCCACTACGGCTTGGCCGCGTCGATCCAGGCGATCCGCGATGCCGGCCTGCCGACCAAGGATGAACTGAGCCAGGAGGAGGCCGAGCGCATCGGCTGCCTGATCGGCTCGGGCATCGGCGGCCTGCCGCTCATCGAGGACACCAAGGCTGAGCTCGAGAAGCGCGGGCCGCGGCGCATCACGCCGTTCTTCGTGCCGGCCTCGATCATCAACATGATCTCGGGCCACGTCTCGATCATGTTCGGGTTTCAGGGGCCGAACCTGGCCATCGTCACCGCCTGCACCACGGGGCTGCACTCGATCGGCATGGCCGGCCGGCTGATCGAGCACGGCGACGCCGACGTCATGATCGCCGGCGGCTCGGAAGCCACGGTATCGCCACTCGGCATCGGCGGCTTCGCGGCCGCGCGCGCTCTCTCGACCCGCAACGACGACCCGCAGACCGCGTCGCGGCCGTGGGACAAAGACCGCGACGGCTTCGTCCTCGGCGAGGGCGCCGGCGTCGTCGTGCTCGAAGAGTACGAGCATGCGAAGCGGCGCGGCGTCAGGATCTACGCCGAGCTGGTCGGCTTCGGCATGGGCGCCGACGCCTTCCACATGACGGCGCCGAACGTCGACGGGCCGAAGCGCGCGATGAGCGCGGCGCTGCGCTCGGCGGCGCTGAACGGCGACCAGATCCAGTACCTCAACGCGCACGGCACCTCGACGCCGCTCGGCGACGTCAACGAGACCAACGCGATCAAGCTGGCCTTCGGCGACCACGCGAAAAAGCTCGTCGTCAACTCGACCAAGTCGATGACCGGCCACCTGCTCGGCGGCGCCGGCGGCATCGAATCGGTGTTCACCATCCTGGCCGTTCAGAACCAGGTCTCGCCGCCCACGATCAACATCTTCAAGCAGGATCCCGAGTGCGACCTGGACTACTGCGCCAACGCAGCGCGCGAGATGAAGATCGAATACGCCGTGAAGAACAATTTCGGCTTCGGCGGCACCAACGGCACGCTTGTCTTCAAGCGCGTGTGACGGCAGGCCCCGCCGGCGGTTCAGCCGATGCGAGGCGCCCCTCCTTGCGAGATCGCGGTCGGCCGTTGCCGGGCCTGGAGCTTCGCGGTCGTCCTGGTCGCGGTCACCGGGCTCGCCGCGATGGCAACCTGGCTGGCGTCGTCGCCGCTCGGCGAAGGCATCGGGGCTCGTGCCGGTGTCGCTGCGGCGTCGCTCGCGGTCATCGCCCTCGCGGCGTCCTTGCTGCGCAGCGTTGCGCTGGTCTTGCGCCGGGACGGCGCGCGATGGTCGGTCGGCTCGCCGGTCGCCTCGGCCGTCGCGCCGGTCCCGGGCGACTTGCTCGTGGCGCTCGACCTCGGCGCGTTCCTCCTGCTTCGGTTCGTGCCCGAAGGCCGAGCGGGGCCAGGCGCCGTGCGCTGGATTCCGATCGAGCGGCGTGGCCTCGAACGCGAATGGCACGCGTTTCGCTGTGCTGTATATTCGCCGCGGCCCGCCGCCGGACCTTCCGTCGCAGACCCCAGACTTCCCTGAATGAATGCCCCGGACGCCGACGCCCCGCTCATCGAGCGCGTCAAACAGGGCGACGTCAAGGCTTTCGAGATGCTCGTCGTCAAGTACCAGCGGCGCATCGAGCGCCTCATCGGGCGGATGGTGCGCGACGTCGATCTGGTGCCGGACATCGCCCAAGAGACCTTCATCCGCGCCTATCGCGCCATTCCCCAGTTCCGCGGCGAGAGCGCCTTCTACACCTGGCTGTACCGGATCGCCGTGAATACGGCCAAGAAGGCACTCATGGAGCTGAAGCGGGACCCGCTCGTCACCGAGTCGGCGCGTGCCAGCCGCGACGACGACGACGATCGCTCGCCGGCCGAGAACGAACTCACGGATGGCGAAACACCGGAGGCGCTGCTGGCCAGCAAACAGATTGCCGCCGCAGTGAACTTTGCGATCCAGGGCTTGTCGGAAGAACTGCGGCAGGCGATCACCTTGCGCGAGATCGAAGGTCTCAGCTACGAAGAGATCGCCGAATTGATGAACTGCCCGATCGGCACCGTCCGTTCGCGGATCTTCAGAGCACGCGAGGCGATCGCGGAGCGGCTTCGGCCGCTGCTCGATACCCGCGCGGGCGAGCGTTGGTGAGTGCATCGAGCGGCGGGCCCCGGGTCCGCCGTTCGCGTTGTGGTTAATGCGGAGATGGACATGTCGGCAGGATTCACGAACGGTTTGGCGGAGGCGGAGCGGCTTTCCGCCCTGGTCGACGGCGAGATCGACGGCGCCGCGTCCGACGCTGCCTGCGCCGGCTGGAAGGCCGACGCCGAGGTGCGTCGCACCTGGCACGCCTGGCAGCTGATCGGCGACGTGCTGCGCTCGGAAGACCTGGCCTCGAGCGCGACTCGCGACCAGCGCTTCCTCGTCGCGCTGCGCGTGCGCCTGGCAACCGAGCCGGTCGTGCTGGCACCTGCCGCCTTGCTGCCTGCGGCCGAGTCGGCCGATGCCAGCCCCCCCGCTTCGTCGTCCCGCCGCGTCGCGGGCCGCTGGATGTTGCCTTGGGCGATTGCCGCCGGCTTCATGCTCGTGATTGGAACTTTCGTGGTGGTGCGGCCGGTCGGCGGTCCGGCGAACCCGGCGACGGCCTTCGCCCAGTCCGGCGCCGGTGCCGAGGTGGCTTCGCCGCTGCGCGAGGTCTCGGTTCGCGAGTCGGCGGCGCCGACATCGGCGGTCGTCGTCAACGGTAAGCTGATCCGCGATGCCCGGCTCGATCGCTACCTCGCCGCGCACAAGCAGTTCGCCGGCACGTCGGCGCTCGGCGTGCCTTCCGCCTTCCTGCGCAGCGCGACGGTCGACGCCGAGCCGCGCTGAAGCCCCGCCTCGCCCAACCGCTGCATGCTGCCCCACCCGCTCGCCACGCTCGCCTTCGCCTTTGCTGCGATCGCCGGCGTTCCGGCGGCGATCGCAGAGCCTCAGTCCGGCGCGGCGTCGGCAGCGCCGAACGAGGTGCGCGCCTGGTTGCTGCGCATCCACGACGCGGCGAGTCGGCGCAACTTCCAGGGCACGTTCGTGGTCAGCGGCGGCGGCAGCGTCGCCAGCGCGCGGATCTCGCATTTTCACGAAGGCCCGAACCAGTACGAGCGCATCGAGTCGCTCGACGGCCGGCAGCGAAAAGTCTTTCGCTACAACGACGTAGTGCATACCGTCTGGCCGGCCAGTCACGTCGCGATGATCGAGCAACGCGGCCTGCTCAGCTCGTTTCCGGCGCTGCTGCAGGCCGGCGACGATGGCCTCGCCGAGTGGTACGAGCTGCAGCTCGAGGGCATCGATCGCGTCGCCGGACACGAGGCCAACGTGCTGGTCGTCAAGCCGCGCGACACCCTGCGCTACGGCTACCGGCTGTGGGCCGACCGCGCCTCCGGGCTGCTGCTGCGCGCCGACGTGATCGGCGAGCACGGCGAAGCGCTCGAGACCTCCGCGTTTTCCGACGTGTCGATCGGCGTTCGATCGCAGCCGGACAGCATCGTGCAGGCGATGCGCAGGCTCGACGGTTACCGCGTCGTCAAGCCGGTTCTCACGCCGACCCGGCTCGAGGCCGAAGGCTGGACCTTGCGGCCCACGGTGCCCGGATTCAGGCTGGTGAGCTGCGTCAGCCGGCAGATGGAGGCGCTGGGCGAGCCGGCCGCCGACGCGACGACGCCGCCGGTCGTGCAGACCATCTATTCCGACGGGCTGACCTACGTCTCGGTGTTCATCGAGCGTTACCGGCCCGAGCGGCACACCCATCCCATGCTCGCCTCGCTGGGCGCGACGCAGACGCTCAGCCAGCGCCAGGGCGACTGGTGGGTGACGGTGGTCGGCGATACGCCGCCCGGCACGTTGAAGTCGTTCGCTGCCGCGCTCGAGCGCAAGAAACCGTAGGGCCTGTTCACACCCAATGCGTGCCCGCGTGACTCAGGAAACGCCCGCCATCAAGGCGCAAAGCGCAGCCATAGCCGCTGCTATGGCGAGCATTTGCAACGCCGAGGGCGGCTCGCGACAGCCCGGCGTGGGCACGCATTTGGTGTGAAACAAGGCCCTGAGCGCCGGCCGCCGCGGCAAAGACTGCACACTTCCGTTCCACGTTCGTCGACCCATCGATCCGACAGGTGTTCCGCATGCAACCGCTCTTGCCCGTTCTCGCTCGTCCCGCCGGCCGCTATGGTTTCGCGGCGCTCGTCCTTTCGCTCAGCCTCGTCGCCGTGGCGGCGCCGCAGCCGGCCAGGGCGCAGGGCCTGCCCGACTTCACCGAGCTGGTCGAAAAGGTCGGTCCGGCCGTCGTCAACATCCGCACCACTGAGCGCGGTCGCGCCGCGCGCGGGCCGGGTGGCGGCGAGATGGACGACGACATGCTCGAGTTCTTCCGTCGCTTCGGCCTGCCGATGCCGAACCGGCCGAACCCGCGCTCGCCGCAGCAGCCGGGCGACGGCGACCCGCAGCCGCGCGGCGTCGGCTCCGGCTTCATCCTCAATGCTGACGGCTACGTCATGACGAACGCCCACGTCGTCGAGGGCGCCGACGAGGTCATCGTGACGCTCGCCGACAAGCGCGAGTTCAAGGCGAAGATCGTCGGCGCCGACAAGCGCTCCGATGTCGCCGTAGTCAAGATCGAGGCGAGCGGCCTGCCGACGGTGCGCATCGGCGACGTCGGTAAGCTCAAGGTCGGTGAATGGGTGATCGCCATCGGCTCGCCCTTCGGCCTGGAGAGCACCGTGACCGCGGGCATCGTCAGCGCCAAGTCGCGCGACACCGGCGACCTGCTGCCGCTGATCCAGACCGACGTGGCGATCAACCCGGGCAACTCGGGTGGCCCGCTCATCAACATGCGCGGCGAGGTCGTCGGCATCAACTCGCAGATCTACAGCCGCTCCGGCGGCTACCAGGGCATCTCGTTTGCAATCCCGATCGACGAGGCGGCGCGTGTCTCCGATCAGTTGCGCGCCGGCGGGCGGGTGATCCGCGGTCGCATCGGCGTCGTCATCGACCGCGTCACCCGCGAGGTGGCCGAGTCGATCGGTCTCGGCAAGCCGACGGGCGCGCTGGTGCGCACGGTCGAGGCGGGCGGCCCGGCCGACAAGGCGGGCGTCGAGGCCGGCGACATCATCACCAAGGTCGATGCCAGGACGGTCGAGACCTCGGGCGAGTTGCCGCGCATCATCGGCGGCATCAAGCCGGGCAACAAGGCGAGCCTGCAGGTGTTTCGCCGCGGCGGCTATCGCGATCTGCCGGTCGTCGTCGCCGAAATGGAGCCCGAGCGGGTGGCGGCGCGTCGATCGGACCGCGACGGCGCCAAGCCCGCGGCCCCGGTCAGCACGCTCGGCCTCGCCGTCTCCGACCTCACCGATGCGCAGAAGCGTGACCTCAAGCTGAAAAACGGCGTTCGCGTCGAGACGGCAGAGGGAATGGCGGCGCGGGCCGGCATCCAGGTGGGCGACGTCATCGTGACCATCGACAACGTCGAGGTGACCAGTTCCAAGCAATTCGATGCTGCGGTCGCCAAGCTTGACAAGGCAAAACCGGTCACGCTTTTGGTGCGCCGGGGCGACGCCGCCAACTTCCTGATCCTTCGTCCGACTCGATGAATGAAAATCGACGGGTTAACCCTGATCTGGAGTGTGCAGTCGCCAACCTCGCGTACGACCGAGGGGCCCCATACCGGCAGTTCTCCATATAAGAGAGGCGCGATTCGCGGGGCCGGCCGTCAGTCCTCGGAACCTTGAAAATTGCCCCCAACGCATCCACAGGCAATTGTGGATAATCTGTGGATGAAATTCCTGTTGGCGGCCCGCAACGGCGAGAAATCAAGCATTGGCGCGGCTTGCGGCCGGGCTGTTTTGACTACAATGAAGACCCAACAAGCAGTTGCCAATACGTTTTGTTGGAAGGCGCGTCAGTTATTCGACGTGCCTTTTTTTTGACTACGACACGCCGCTTCGCGGCTTCACATCGCTTCGCGATATGAGTCTCGCCGCAACGGCTTCGCCGTTGTAGCTCCCGCTCGAGCCTCACGACAGATCCGATCGCGCAAGCATGGACCAGATCCGCAATTTTTCGATCATCGCCCACATCGACCACGGCAAGTCGACGCTGGCGGATAGGCTGATTCAGCGCTGCGGCGGCCTGAGCGACCGCGAGATGGAAGAGCAGGTGCTCGACTCGATGGACATCGAGCGCGAGCGCGGCATCACGATCAAGGCGCAGACGGCGGCGCTGCAGTACACGGCGCGCGACGGTCGCATCTACAACCTGAACCTGATCGACACGCCCGGCCACGTCGACTTCTCGTACGAGGTTAGCCGTTCGCTCTCGGCGTGCGAAGGCGCGCTGCTCGTCGTCGATGCGAGCCAGGGGGTAGAGGCGCAGACGGTGGCCAACTGCTATACCGCGCTCGACCTCGGCGTCGAGGTGGTGCCGGTGCTGAACAAGATGGACCTGCCGCAAGCCGATCCCGATCGCGCCCGGTCGGAGATCGAGGACGTGATCGGCATCGACGCCGAGAACGCGATTCCGTGCAGCGCCAAGACCGGCGAGGGAATCGACGACATCCTCGAGGCGGTCGTGCACCGTATGCCCGCGCCGCGCGGACATCCCGCCGGCCCGCTGCGCGCGATGATCGTCGATTCGTGGTTCGACAACTACGTCGGTGTCGTCATGCTGGTCCGTGTCGTCGACGGCTCGTTGACCAAGGGCGAGCGGATCCGCCTGATGGCGAGCGATGCCGTCTTCAGCGCCGACCAGCTCGGCGTCTTCACGCCCAACTCGGTGCCGCGAGAAAAGCTCTCGGCGGGCGAGGTCGGCTTTGTCATTGCCGGCATCAAGGAGCTGCAGGCGGCCAAGGTCGGCGACACGATCACGCTCGAGAAGAAGCTGCCCAACAACAAGGGCGTCGCGCTGGAGGCGCTGCCGGGCTTCAAGGAGATTCAGCCGCAGGTGTTCGCGGGCCTGTTCCCGACCGAGGCGAGTGAATA